>NZ_JBXFWF010000081.1:0-18189 GCF_056854515.1 Stenotrophomonas sp. STEN063 | reverse complement strand
CCCCCCCCGCCCCCCCCGCTCCCGCTCCCCGTGCCGACCAGGCACCCGCCCCGCCCCCCGCCGGCGGGGGGGGGGCCCGGCCGGGGGCGCCGCCCCCCCCCCCCCCCCCCCGACTGCTATATGAAGAAAGATATCGAGCGCCGGATCCTGCTGGGCAGGATTGCCGGCGTTTTTGGTGTGCGCGGCGAACTGAAGCTTGAGTCCTGGACCGAGCCACGTTCGGCCATTTTCAAATACCAGCCCTGGATCCTGCGTACCCCAGCGGGGCAGGAATCCGAACTGACTGGCGTGCGTGGTCGTGATTCGGGCAAGACCCTGGTGGCGACCTTCCCGGGCGTGACCGACCGCGACGTGGCCGAAGCCATGCGCGGGACCGAGATCTACGTTGCCCGCAGCGCCTTGCCGCCGCCGAGCGCGGACGAGTATTACTGGGTCGACCTGGAAGGCCTGGACGTGCAGACCGTCGAAGGCGTCAAGCTGGGTATTGCCTCGCATCTGTTCAGTACCGGCTCCAACGACGTGCTGGTTACCCGTGGCGACCGTGAGCGGATGATTCCGTTCGTGATGGGCGATTTCGTCAAATCCGTGGATTTCGACGCCAACCTGATCGTGGTCGACTGGGACCCGGAGTTCTAAAGCCTGTGCGTGTAGACGTCATCAGCCTGTTCCCTGAATTCCTTGCCCAATCGGCCGCGCTGGGCGTGGTCGGGCGTGCGCAGGAGCGGGGGCTGCTGGAACTGCATGGCTGGAACCCGCGCGACTATGCCGAGGGCAATTACCGCCGGGTGGACGACCGTCCCTTCGGTGGCGGCCCGGGCATGGTGATGCTGATCGAGCCCCTGCGTGCCGCCCTGGCGGCAGCGCGTGCGGCCGATCCCACCCCGGCACCGCTGATCTACCTGAGCCCGCAGGGCCGGCCGCTGGACCAGGCCAAGGTGCGCGAGCTGGCGGCCTTGCCGCGGATGATCCTGCTCTGTGGTCGCTACGAGGGCGTGGACGAGCGTTTCCTGGCGGGCGAGGTGGACGAGGAGATCTCCATCGGCGATTACGTGCTGTCCGGCGGTGAGCTGGGTGCGGCGGTGATCATCGACGCGGTCACCCGCCTGCAGGACGGTGCTCTGAACGACGCCGAATCGGCGGTTCAGGACAGTTTTGAAGGCGATGGCCTGCTGGACTGCCCGCACTACAGCCATCCGGCCAGCCACGCGCTGGGGGATGTGCCGGACGTGCTGCGTTCCGGCAACCACGCCGCCATTGCCGCCTGGCGTCGTCAGCAATCCTTGCTGCGCACCGCGTTGCGTCGCCCGGACCTGCTGGACGAGGCCGGCCTGAACAAGGCCGACCGCAAGCTGCTGGCCGAAGCCCGGCAGGCGCTTGCAGATTCGTTCAAACAAGCTACTGGCGCCGAGGGCGAACAGTAAGTTAGAATTACGAGTTCCCGTCGGCTGAATGGCTTGACGAGGAGCCAGAACAATAACGTGCAGCGCAATCCGGCGACTGTATGAGCCTAAGCTGTCGATACCGACACGCCCACCCCGAACAATCGGTGTAACCCAATGAGCAAGCTGAACAAGTCCATCGTCGCGGAATTCGAATCCGCCCAGATCACCCGCGAACTGCCGAAGTTCAGCCAGGGCGACACCGTCGTGGTGAACGTGAAGGTCAAGGAAGGCAACCGTGAGCGCGTGCAGGCATACGAAGGCGTCGTCATCGGCACCAAGAATGCTGGCCTGAACTCCGCTTTCACCGTGCGCAAGATCTCGCACGGCTACGGCGTCGAGCGCGTCTTCCAGACCCACAGCGCCATCATCGACTCGGTCGAAGTGAAGCGTCGCGGTAAGGTTCGCGCCGGTAAGCTGTACTACCTGCGTGGCCTGGAAGGCAAGGCTGCCCGCATCAAGGAAGATCTGGCTGCTGCCCAGCAGGCCAAGGCTGCTCGCCTGGCTGCCAAGGCTTCCGCCGAGTAATCCCGCCAACAGGCCAAGCCTGTTTGCAGCAACGGCCACCTTCGGGTGGCCGTTTGCGTTTGTGGGGCTGGGTGGAGGTTGAAAGCTGGGGATGCTTTGGGGTTCTCAAGCTTTTAGGTTCTCAAGCTTTAAGGCTTTAAGGCTTTAAGGCTTTAAGGCTTTAAGGCTTTAAGGCTTTAAGGCTTTAAGGCTTTGAGGCTTTGAGGCTTTGAGGCTCAGAAGCGTAGAAGCGTAGAAGCGTAGAAGCGTAGAAGCGTAGAAGCGTAGAAGCGTAGAAGCCCCCTCATCCGCCCTACGGGCACATAGCTCCGCGCCCCGGCCCTGAGTAGCACGCAGGGCGTACGAACAGTCACTAGGCTTTGGCTCGTGAACGCCTGTTCTTAACCCCCCAAGCGGGAGAAGGGAAGGCTGGGCTTCGTCGGTTCTGGTGGTTGGCCGCGCATAGCCATGCCTGAGCGCGAGCAATGCGTCAGTTCCCAGTGATGTCTGCTTTCCCTTCTCCCGCCTGCGGGAGAAGGTGCCCGGAGGGCGGATGAGGGGGCTTTTGATTCCTGCTTTGGCGTGTAGCTCAACCGCCACTCAGCGGAAATGCGCCTCGATCTGCTCCAGCGTCTTGCCCTTGGTTTCCGGCAGCCAGAACGCGGCGATCAGGAAGAAGGCAAACGTACACGCCGCCCAGAACAGGAACATGCTGGCGTAGCCGTAGTGGCCCACTGTCGGCAGGAACACCGCCGCGATCGTGGTCGACACGAACTGGTTGATCAGCAGCGCGATGCTCATGCCGTTCGAGCGGATGCGGTTTGGCATCAACTCCGACAAGGCCAGCCACACGCACACGCCGGGGCCGACCGCGAAGAACGCAACGAATACCAGGATGCAGGCCGCCACCGCCCAACCATGCGAAGCCGGCGGCACCGCGCCGATCCATGCCTGTTCGATGCGCAACGGCGCATTGGCAGCGGCGCTCGGGTCCGGGAACGGATTCAGGTGCAGGCTGCGGAAGAAACGGCCAATCACGCTGTCGGCATGCACGGTGCTGGAGCGCTCGATCAACAGCTGCTGATCGCTGGGGTTGTCACTGCGCAGTGAGCGCACATCGCTGAAGCCGCCATAGCTCCACGACACCGTCAGCTGCGACGGTTGCCCGTCGCGATTGCGGGTACCGGCCAGCTGATGCCATTGCGCCGCATCCAGCTGCAGCTGCAGGCCATCTGCCTGCACCGCGCGCTGCAATACCTGCTGCACATCGGCGCGGCCCTGCTCGGCCTTGAAGAAAAGCATCGCTGCCGCCAGCAGGGCAAGACAGATGCCGCCACTGCCGATCATCAACAGGAACTTGCGGCCCTTGCGATCCACCAGGAGCAAGGCGACCAGCGTCATGATCACGTTGAGCAGTTTGATCGCTACATCCGCGCCGTTCGCAGCGGCACCGGGCAGACCAGCCTGATTGAGGATGTTGACCGCGTAAGCGAGGATCGAGTTGATGCCGGTGGCCTGGGTGAAGGCCAGCACCAGGCAGGCCAGCACGAACGGCACCATGTAGCGGCGGCTGAAAAGCCGGTCGCGCTCGCCTTCGGCTTTCGCGATGACTGGATTCTGGATCTGCGCCAGCGTGGCTTCCACCTGTGACGGCGGCAGCGTGGCCTGCAGGCCGCGACGTGCGGCATCGATGCGACCGCGACGTGCCAGCCAACGCGGTGATTCATTTAGCCAGAACAGGCCGATGCAGAACACCACGCCCGGCAGCAGGCAGGTCCAGAAAATCGTGCGCCAGGCCTGGTCCTTCACCGCGAACAGATGCTGTGCCTGCTGCACCAGCGGCAGGTTGCGCACCGACTCGGTCGCGGCATCCACCGAATGCGCCTGATACAGGCCAATCAAGGCGGCTAGCACCAGGCCTACTGTCAGTAGCAGCTGGAACATTGCTGCGCCGCGACCGCGGCGTTCCGGTCCCAGCACTTCGGCCAGATACAAAGGCACCACCACGCCGATCAGGCCGCCGCTGATGCCTTGCAACAGGCGTCCAAGCAGCAGCGGTGTATAGCCGGAGGCCAGTGCCATGATCGGGATGCTGGCAGTGAACAGCACGCCGGCCAGCATCATCGCGCCACGGCGGCCGATGAGGTCGGCGATCATGCCGGCGAACAGTGATGACAACACGCTGCCCAGCAGCACCGCGGCAACCACGAAGCCCATCTGCTGGCTGCTCAGCTGCCACGCATGGCTGGCGGTGGCTTCCAGATAGGGCAGGGCGCCGGCAATGATGCCGATGTCGATGCCGTACAGCAGGCCGCCAAGACCGGCGATGAAAAGGAGATAGCGCACGGGCCAACGCGGGGCGGCGTCGCTGGCGGGCACGGCAAAAGTGGTGTCGGTCATCGGCGCGTTCCTGGGGCAAGATTTTGTAGTGCCGAGCCATGCTCGGCTGCACTTCGTTCCGGTGTATGCGCTGCCGGATCGCGCCGCGCATCCGCGCGGTTTGCCGAGCATGGCTCGGCACTACATGGGGCGGATCAGCTTGGGTCGACCGGGTTGCCGGCTATCCATACCTGTTGCAATTTCAATTGCGGGTCCAGTACCACCATGTCCGCGCGCAGGCCCGGCGCGATGCGGCCGCGGTCTTCCAGGCCCAGGTAATCGGCCTGGATGGTGGAAACACGTTGTGAGGCGTCGGCCAGTTCGAGGCCGACATCGACCAGATTGCGCAGCGCCTGGTCCATGGTCAGTGCGCTGCCGGCCAATGAGCCGGTCGATAGCCGCACGCAGCCCATGCACTTGTGCACGCGTTGTTCGCCCAGTGCGTATTCACCATCGGGCATGCCGGTGGCGGCGGTGGCATCGGTGACGGCATACAGGCGCGGGATCGCGCGTACCGCCATGCGGATGGCACCGCGGTGCACATGCTGCAGGTCGGGAATCAGTTCGGCGTATTCCGCATGCGCCAATGCGGCAGCAGCGATACCGGGCTTGTAGTGGTCAACGCCGGTCATGCCGTTGAACAGATGGGTAAAGCCGACCGCGCCAGCCTGCAATGCGGCGACCGCATCGTCGTAGCTGCCAGCGCTATGGCCGATCTGCACGCGAATGCCCATCGCTGCCAAGGCCGGAATCAATGCGGTGTGCTGGCCGATCTCCGGCGCGATCGTCAGCACCTTGATCGGGGCCAGGGCATGCAGGTGCTGCACCGACTCCAGCGTTGCCTCCAGCGTCCGTGGCGGCTGTGCGCCCAGCCGCTGTGGGCTGATGAAGGGACCTTCCAGATGCACGCCGATGATCTGCGCGGCATCCGGATCGGGCGTCGCCATCACCTGGGCGACACCGCGCAGGGCGTTCTCGATCTCGCCGTACTCGGCGGTCATGGTGGTGCCGAGCAGGGTGGTGGTGCCGTAGCGGGCATGGGTGTGGGCGATGCGGCGGGCGACATCGCCGCCCTGCATCAAATCCACGCCCGCCGCGCCATGCACATGCAGGTCGATGAAGCCGGGCAGGATGATCGGCAGATCGCCGCCATCACCCGCGTGGTCTTCCACGTCCAGCGTGCGCAGCTGCTGGTCGAAGTGGACGTGGCCGCGGCGCCAGCCCAGGGGAGTGAGGATGCGGCCGTACAGGCTGCGGGTAGCGGTCATAGCGGTGGCTCGGCGGTGATCACTTCGATGCCCTGGCGCTGCAGTCCCTCGCGGGTGGCATCGTCGATGCCGGTATCGGTGATGATGGCGTGGATCTGGTCGAGGCGGGCGATGCGGTGCAGGCTGACGCGGCCGAATTTCGAAGCATCGGTGAGCACCACGATGCGCCGTGCGCGCTCGACCATGCGGTGATTGAGGCGGGCTTCGGCTTCGTCATGGGTGGTCAGGCCGAACTGCAGGTCCAGACCGTCCACGCCCAGGAACAAGGTGTCGAAGCTGTAGGAGGTGAGGCTGGCTTCGGCCTGGCTGCCCTGCAGCGACAGCGACTGCTTGCGCAGCAGGCCGCCAGTCAGCAGCACATTGACGGCCGGTGCATTGGCCAGCTCCCAGGCGATGTTCAAACCATTGGTCATCACCGTGACATCGCGGTGGTCGCGCAGATGCCGGGCCAGGGTCATGGTGGTGGAGCCGGAGTCGATGATGATGTTGTCACCGGGTTGCACCAGCTGCGCGGCGCGCATGCCGATGGATTCCTTCAGCGACAGGTTCAGCGCATCTTTCTCGTGGATGTCCTGTTCCTGCGGCGGCATGCGCACCAGCGTCGCGCCACCGTGGGTGCGCGTGGCCAGGCCCTGGGCCTCGAAGTGGCCCAGGTCGGTACGGATGGTCACCGCCGACACGCCGAACTGGTCAACCAGTTCGGCAACCTGCACCGAGCCCTGGTCGATCAGGCGTTGCAGGATCTGCTGTCGGCGGGGACGGGTATTGCGCATGGTCAGCTCTCGTGTGCGTTTGAAAGCGGAGATTAACCGTTCGCAAGGTTTTGGGTGCGCAAACTTTCGCTTTGCTTGCGCGTACCTGCCTGATTGGCGCTGCAGGCGCGCGCATATTCGCCCAGACACTGGCCGACGCGGTGCTGCACCAGGGCGGCCGGCGTGGCGGCCAGTTGGCCTTCGCGCACCGCTACATACTGGCTCGGCAGGTATTGGCTGAGCAGCACCAGCGGCGGGGTGTGCTGTTCCAGGTTGGCGAACAAGGTCTGCACGGCCTGCAGCAGCTCCGGCTCGCCCCAGTAGTAGCGGCAACGGTCACTGAAGGCGTAGGAGCGCAACAGGCGCAGCGTGGCTTCATCGCCGTGGTAATGCGCCTGCCAGTTCTTCGGCTTGGCCAGCATCACCTGCTCCAGCACCTGCGGCAGCCTGGAGCACTGCGCGGCGGGCAGCAGTTCGGCTTCGATCGCGGCGAGCGCGAACAGCGCTTCGCGGTAGGCAAATGTTGCCGCCGGGCCGACCTTGAGGATGGCGAAGTGGTCGCGCACCAATGCATGCAGGCCGGACTCGCGCTGGTAGTCAGTGGAGTGCGCTTCGAACACGATGCGCGGCTGCTGTTCGAGGAAATCGGCCAGCTCGCTGGCAGCGGCGGCGTCGTATTCGTGCACGCTGCTGTGGTCGAAGTCCACGCCCGGCTGCACCACCATGGCAATCACGCGCTGCCAGGCATCGTGCAGTTCCGGTGTGTCGAAGGCACACTGATGGATGGCCAAGGTCTGCGCGGCAGCGGCCGGCGTGGTCACGGCCAGGCCGCCTGCCAGCGAGGCTTCGCCACCGGGGATCGGCACTTCGGTACCGATCACATAGACCGGCGGCGGCAGGTCATTGGCCTTGGCGGTGGCTTCGGCAATCGCTGCCAGCTCGGCCGAACGCGCGGCGACGGTAGCATCGGGTAACGGGGTCGGATCGTCGGCGCAGGACATGCTGCAGTCGAGATGGATCTTGTGGAAACCGGCGGCGACATAGGCTTCGATCAGTACGCGCGCATTGGCCATCGCCTCGGCGGCCGGCTGCTTCTGCCAGGCGTTGGGACCGAGGTGATCGCCGCCCAGAATCAGTTGCGCGCGCGGGAATCCTTCTTCATCGGCGAGCGCTTCCACGTAGGCGCGGTACTGCGGCGGGGTCATGCCGGTGTAACCGCCGAACTGGTCGACCTGGTTGGAGGTGGCTTCGATCAACAGCACGGTGCCGTGCTGCGCGGCCACGTGCATGGCCGCGCGCAACACCTGTTCGTTGCTGCAGCAGACGCTGTACAGGCCGACGTTGTGGCCTTGGCGATGAGAGGCAAGCAGGGATTGCAGCGGTGACATGGTCAAGCTCCGGGAATCAGGTAAGCGGGTTGGCAGGCGAGCAGGGCGGCGCCACGGGCACCGCCGGCATCGCCGAAGCGCGGTGGCACGATGGGCGGCACTTCCACGCCGTTGAACAGGTGTGCGGCGATGGCCGCGGGCAGCTGCTGGTAGAGCGGCGCGTACTGCGACAGACCGCCGCCGAGCACGATGACGTGCGGGTCCAGCGCAAGGATCAGCGCGGCGAAACTGTGGCCGAGCAGGTCGCGGTGGATGTCCAGCGCCTGCATGGCGCGGATATCGCCAGCTTCGGCCTGGGCGATGACTTCGCTGGCGTTGGCCGCATTGCCGCCAAGATGGCGTTCAATCATGGCCACGCCGCTGCCGGAGACATAGCGCTCCACGCAGCCGCGCAGGCCGCAGCCACAATCCAGCAGCGGCAAGCCATGCCGTTGCAGCAGATTGGCTGGCACGCTCCAGTGGCCCCATTCGCCGGCCAGACCGTTGAAGCCGCCGACCAGCTTGCCGTGCAGGCAGTAACCGCCGCCGGCACCGGTGCCGAGGATGGCGCCGAACATGCTGGCGTAACCGTCAGCAGCGCCGCCGTGTGCTTCGGACAAGGCAAAACACTGCAGGTCGTTGCCGAAATGCAGTGGCCGTTGCAGGCGTGCCTGCAGATCGATGCTGACGCATTGGCCGGTCAGCGCCGGTACGTTGGCACTGAGCTGGCGGCCACTGCGACGCTCGCGCACGCCGGGCAAGGCGATGCCGATGGCCTGCGCGCGTTGGCCGAGTTCTGCATCGGCATCTGCAACCAGCGTTTCCACTGCCTGCAGGAAGCCGTTGTAGTCGCCTTGTGGGGTGGCGATGCGTTTGCGCCACGCGACCTGCAGGGCGGCATCGCAGGCCACCAGTTCAATCTTGGTACCGCCAATGTCGATGCCGTAACAGGCCGGGGCGCGGGTATCAGCCATGGTGGATGGTGACGCCCTTGACCACGCGGTTGACGGTGCCGTCCGGGAACGGATTGTCGGGCGTCAGGCCGAGTGCGGCCGAGCGCTGCAGTGCGTACAACTGGGCGAACGGCAGCCATACCGGCGCCAGCCAGCTGTCAGGCAGGGCTGGCACGGACAAGGTGTAGTCGTCGTGGATGCCAAGGTCCGAATGCGGGCCGATCGACAATACCTTGCCGGCGACGCCGTCAGCGCGCAGTTCTTCCAGCAGATCCTGTTCGTAGCGACGCGACAGCGGCTCTGCGCTGCGCAGCACGACGACCAGGGTTTCATCATTGAGCGTGGACTTGGGCCCATGGCGGAAACCCAGCGGCGTGTTGGCCAGTGCCAGCACGCGGCCGGCAGTGAGTTCCAATACCTTCAGCGCGGCCTCTCGGGCCAGCGCTTCCAGTGGACCACTGGCAAGGTAGATAACGCGGTTGTAGGGCTGCGCAGCCAGTGCGGCGACTGCTGCATCCCAGTTGCCCAAGCCCTGGCGCGCGAGTGCGGCAACCTGCTGCAGGCGCTGCACGCGCTCGGCCCACGGCGCGCTGTCGAACACGGTCAATGCGCTCAGCAGCATGCAGCTCAGGCTGCTGGTCATGGCGAAGGCGCGGTCGCAGCTGGCGGCCGGCATCAGCAGCGTGCAGGTGTCGTCACGACCGGCGCCACGACGGGCCAGCTCGCCTTCGGCATTGCAGGTGATGTCGAGGAAGCGGGCATCGTCGACGTCGGCGCGGACGCGGTCGACGGCGGCCACGCTTTCCGGGCTGGAGCCGCTGCGGCCGAACGACACCAGCAGGGTCGGGCGGTCGCGCTGCAGGTACAGCGCCGGGTGGGTGAGCAGGCTGGTGGTGTGCACGGCGCGCACTTCGGCCGGCCACTGCGCGTTGATGGTGTCGGCCACCATCTCGGCAATGAAACCCGAGCTGCCGGCACCGGTGAAGATCACCCGCTGGCGCGGATCGGACAGGCGCTGCCCAAGGAAATCCTGCAGGCGCGTGCTGGCCTGTTGCAGGTCCAGGGCAAGGGTTTCCCACAGCGCGGGCTGCTGGGCGATTTCGGTAGCGGTATCGGCTCCGCCCAGGCGCTGCCAGGCGGTCAGATCGTGAAGCAGGGTGGCATCCATGTGTGATTCCTGATTGGCCAGCGCACCATCTTTCTTTTCTTTCGAAATGTCAAATACCGAAAGCAAAACGAAAGTAATTATTTGATTTGACTTTGTTCCGTTGAGAATCGTCCGAAGCGAAAGGTTTCCCGGGAAACCCTTTCGCAGCGATGAATACGCTCAGCTGCGCGATGTGAAAGTTGGTGCTGTGCACCATCTTTCGATTGCAAGAAATCTTACTTATCTTTTGCTTTCATTTTGTTGACATCTTTCGATTTTCTGCCCTAGAGTCGGCGCACTCGGTTTCGAAACGCCCGTTGAACGGGTTGGAGGCAAGGTGGAACACTGCGTTCGTCAATCGCCGCTGCTGCTGGCGCTGCTTTCGGCCTTGTTGTTGCCGGCAGTGACCGCACAGGCCGAGCCCATCGGCAATCTGCGCTCCGTCACCGCCAGCGATGGCCGCGACGGCGTGCGTGCTTGGGACGTACGCAGTGACAACGGCAGCACCCTGCGCATCGAGGTGCTGGCCAACGACATCGTGCATGTGCAGGCCGGCCGCAACGGCAAACTGACCGGCGCCGGTGACAAGGCCGCGCCCATCGTGCTGCCGCAGCCCGTGCAGCAGGTGCAGGCGCAACTGGAAGAAGACGCACGGGAAATCCGTGTGCGCACGCCGGCGCTGGTCCTGCATGTGCAGCGGCAGCCCCTGCAGCTGCGCCTGGAGCGTCTGGACGGCGGCAAGCCGGTATCGCTATGGCAGGAACAGCAGCCGCTGGATCTGAGCGCCGAGCAGAGCGTGCAGGTGCTGTCCTCGCAGGCCGATGAAGCCTTCTACGGCGGCGGCCAGCAGAACGGCCGTTTCCAGTTCAAGGGCCGCGAGCTTGAAGTTTCCTATTCCGGTGGCTGGGAAGAGGGCGACCGCCCGAGCCCGGCGCCGATGCTGCTCAGCTCACGCGGCTGGGGCATGTTGCGCAACACCTGGAGCGACGGCAGCTATGACCTGCGCCAGCCGGACCAGGCCACGCTGCTGCACCGCGAGGATCGCTTCGACGCCTATTACTTCGTCGGCAATGATCTGCAGCGGCTGCTGGAACGCTACACCCAGCTGACCGGCCGGCCGAACATGGTCGCGCGCTGGGCGCTGTCCTATGGCGATGCCGATTGCTACAACGACGGCGACAACATCAAGAAGCCCGGCAGCGTGCCCGAAGGCTGGAGCGATGGTCCCACCGGCACCACCATCGACGTGGTCAACAGCGTTGCCGCCAAGTACCGCGAAAACGACATGCCCGGCGGTTGGATTCTGCCCAACGACGGCTACGGCTGCGGCTACAAGCAGCTGCCGGAAACCGTGCAGGGCCTGGCCAAGTACGGCTTCAAGACCGGTCTGTGGACCGAGAACGGCGTCGACAAGATTGCCTGGGAAGTCGGCAAGGCCGGCAGCCGCGTGCAGAAGCTGGATGTGGCCTGGACCGGGCAGGGCTATCAGTTCGCGATGGATGCCAACCGCCAGGCTTTCGACGGCATTCTCAACAATTCCGATTCGCGCCCCTTCCTGTGGACGGTGATGGGCTGGGCCGGCATCCAGCGTTATGCGGTCGCATGGACCGGCGACCAGAGCAGCAGCTGGGACTACATCCGCTGGCACGTGCCGACCCTGGTGGGTTCCGGTCTGTCGGGCATGGCCTATGCCAGCGGCGACGTTGATGCGATCTTCGGCGGCAGCGCCGAAACCTTCACCCGCGACCTGCAGTGGAAGACATTCACTCCGGTGCTGATGGGCATGTCCGGTTGGTCGTCGAACGCGCGCAAGCACCCCTGGGCTTTCGATGAGCCCTATCGTTCGATCAACCGCGACTACCTCAAGCTGAAAATGCGCCTGACCCCGTATATGTACGGGCTGGTGCATGACGCCGCACAAAGCGGCGCGCCGCCGGTGCGCGGGCTGATGTGGAACAACCCGCAGGACCCGCACGCGCAGGACGAAACCTACAAGTACCAGTTCCTGCTCGGCCGTGATCTGCTGGTTGCGCCGGTCTATCGCAGCCAGGCCGCAAGCCGTGGCTGGCGCCGTGACATCCATCTGCCGGCTGGCGGCTGGTACGACTATTGGGATGGCCGCCATCTGCAGGCCGGTGCCGCAGGCAAGCAGCTCGACCGCCCGGTCGAACTGGCGACGCTGCCGGTATTCGTGCGCGCTGGAGCGATCCTGCCGATGTATCCGGAGATGCTGTTCGACGGCGAAAAGCCGCTGGATGAAGTGACCTTCGATCTGTATCCGCAGGGTGAATCCAGTTACACCTTGTACGAAGACGATGGCAGTACCCGCCGTTACCAGAAGGGTGAGTCGAGCACGCAGCAGATCCGCGTGCAGGCACCGGCGCAGGGCAGTGGCCCGGTGCAGGTGGAGATCGCGCCGGTACAGGGCGCGTATCAAGGTCAGCTGGCGCAGCGTCGCTATGGTCTGCGCGTGTTGAATCGCACTGCACCGACTGCAGTGCAACTGGATGGTCGCACGCTGCCCAGGCTGGCCGATGCGGCTGCATTGCAGGCAGCCAGCGAAGGCTGGTACTTCGATGGCAAGGAGCGCAAGGGTACGTTGCATGTGCGTACCGCGACGCAGGACATCCGTGCGCCGTTGAAACTGCAGCTGGATTTCCCTGTTGCCGCCGCGCTGGCCGACGATGCCTTCCCGAACGCCCCGGAGCTGGGCCGCGCGCTGCCGTCCGACAGCCTGCTGGTGGTCAATCGCCCGGCCGAAGAACCCGGCCATCCGCTGGAAAATGCCTTCGACGACGATCCGGCGACGTGGTTCCGCAGCGTGCGCAACCAGGCCATCCGCACCGGCGCCCATGAGTGGGTGGTGGGCTTTGGCGAGCGCAAGTTGATCGACGGCATCGAGCTGGCACCGCGTAATGACCAGCACTGGAAGCATGGCCAGGTGCGTGACTATGAAATCTACATGGCTGACAGCAATGGCGAGTGGGGCAAGCCGATTGCCAGCGGCCACCTGCAGCTGAAGCAGGAACTGCAGCGCATCGACTTCCCGGCCCATGCCGGCCGCCTGCTGCGCTTCCGCGTGCTCAGCGTGCAGAACCCGGATGGCGACGGCGCAAGTGGTGCCGATCCGATGGTGACCGCAGCGCAGGGCAGCGCCGCACGTGCGGTGGATGCACTGCAGCCGCGCGATGTTGGCCCGATTGCACTGTCGACCTTCCATATCCTCGAGCAGCAAACGGCCGAGCGGCCGGCGCGGCAGCAATACCTCTCCCAGCTGCCGCTGCCGGCCGTATTGGCCACCCAGGTGCATGCCGATCGTTCGTTCGCTGCGGCCGTGCCGATGCGCATGAACGGCCTGCAGTTCCGCCGCGGTCTCGGCGTCGGTGCACAAAGCCGCATTGACATGAGCCTGAAGGGGCAGTGGAAAACGCTGCGCGCCGACCTCGGCGTCGACGACCAATGTCGTCAGGCCGGCGGCTTGCAGTTCCAGGTCTGGGGCGGTGACCGCCTGCTCTATGACAGCGGCTTCGTCAAAGCGCCGGGTGTGGTCAAGCCCGAGCTCGACATCCGCGGTCTGTCCAGATTGAGTCTGCGCACCTTGGGTGCGCAGGGTAGCCAACCGTCCCAGGTCTGTGCCAACTGGGCCAATGCCGTACTGATCGGCGAGGAGGGCGATTCCGCCGACATCCTCGCGCCATGACCCACCCGTAACACCGCTCCTCCCACCGGATTACCCCCGGCTACGGTCCAAGAACCGTGGCATGGGATCGCTTTGCCCGCCAACTGCTGTTTTTTTGCGTGCCCTTGCCAGGAGAGAACCCCGATGTTGCCAGCCAACCGCAGTGCCAAACGCTGTTTGCAAGCTCCACTATCGTTGGCTGTCGCCAGCGTGTTGTTCGCCATCGCCGCACCTGCCTTCGCGCAGGACAAGGCCGAGAAGGAAAAGGACAAGACCACCGAGTTGTCCCGCATCGAGGTCACCGGTTCCAACATCCGCCGCACTGATGTGGAAACCGCATCGCCGGTGCAGGTGATCAGCAAGCAGGACATCGAAAACATGGGCGCGCGCACGCTGTTGCAGGTGCTCGACAATCTGCCAGCGGCACGACCGGGCCAGGTTGATTCCAAGTCCCTGTTCACCGGCTCCGACGGCGCGTCGCAGGCCAATCTGCGTGGCCTCGGCGCACAGGGCACGTTGGTGCTGTTGAACGGCCGCCGCCTGTCGTATTACGGCGCACCGGCTGGCTTCCAGACCCAGTTCGTCAACATCGATGCCATTCCTGCCGCCGTCATCGAGCGCATGGAAGTGCTGACCGATGGCGCCTCGGCCGTGTACGGCACCGATGCGGTGGCCGGCGTCATCAACGTCATCACCAAGAGCAGCTACCAGGGCCTGGAAGTCAGCGGTACCTGGGATACCGCCTCGCGCTTTGATTCCTTCGGTGAAAAGCAGGCCAGCGTCACCGGCGGTTTCGGCGACATGGCCGAGGATGGCTACAACGTCTATGCCAGCGTCAACCTGTATGAGCGCGACGGTATTCCGGACAGCGAGTGGTACCTCAAGCACCCGGGCCAGTTCTACGTCAACAATCCGGACTACATCAAGAACCTGCGGCTGGACACCGGCAGTGCGCCGGGCGTGTTCAACCCCGGCTATTACTACGCCATCGATCCGGTCACCGGCGTGCGCAAGGACGAGGCTGCACCGGGCTGCAACAACGTGCTGCAGGTCAGCAGTGGCACGCGCTGCATCTGGCAGACCTGGATGAACCGGCAGATCAACGGCGGTGCGGATTCCAAGCGCGTCACTGCCTACGTCAATGGTCATTACCAGCTCAATGACAGCACCGAGGCATTCGCCGAAGTCACCTATACCGACATCGACCTGCACGCCAATGGCGGTACGCCGCGTGCTTACGGCACCACCACCGGCAATCCGCAGAGCTGGTTCTCGCGCAACACCGGCAATACGGTCAACCAGTTCCTGACCCCGTGGCTCGGCCCGAACAACGAATACAACCACGCCAGCCCGGAGTTGAAGGCGATGAATGGCGGTGTGGTCGGTTTGGGTTACCTGCTGCAGGACGTCGGCGGTGGCCACTTCGGTCAGCGCAACACCGACGACAGCTACCGTGTGGTGGCAGGTCTGCGTGGTGCGGCTGGCGACTGGAACTGGGAAACCGCGTTCGCCACCGCCGGTTCGCATTCGGTCACTTACCAGACCACCAACGTCAACCTGAAAGGCTTCGAGAAAGCCTTCGGTCCGTACACCATCGATCCGGGTACCGGCCGCGTCATCATTTCCGATCACCCGGCCTACAAGTTCGGCGAGATCAGTGAAGCCAACGCGGCGCTGATCCGCGAAGCCTTCCCGACCTTCGACATCGAGTCGTGGACCCGCCTGCACACCTTGGACGGCAAGATCGAAGGCCCGCTGTTCAACATGCCGGCCGGCGAAGTGCGCGCGGCGTTCGGCTTCAATGCTACCCGCGAGACCTTCTACACGCCGGGCAACCCGGATGCCGCCAACGGCCTGATCACCCAGCAGGGCGGCTCGTGGTTCGACGGCAAGCGCAACACCTACGCGCTGTTCTCCGAAGCCGTGGTGCCGCTGACTGAAAAGCTCGAGATGGACCTGGCACTGCGCCTGGACAAGTACCCGGGCTTCAGCGCCAATGCCGCGCCGAAGATCGGCCTGAAGTACCAGGCACTGCCGCAGCTGATGCTGCGTGGTACCTATTCGGAGGGCTTCCGCGCACCGAGCCTGGCTGAAGCGGGTAGCGGTGGCGTGTATGCGCAGATCGGCGGCTACCGTGATGAGGTCCGTTGTGCGGAAACCAATGCGATCGCCGGCCTGCTGCGGCAGTCCAACCGCGTCGTCGACAAGGACCTGGGCAACAGCCTGTGGAACAGCGATTGCAGCCGCAACGTGGCGCGCATGACCCAGCCCAACCAGGACCTGAAGCCGGAGAAGGCAAAGATCGCGACGCTGGGTGTCGTGCTGGAGCCGACCGATTGGCTGTCGGTGTCGGCCGACTACTGGTTCGTATACCGCCGCGATGAAATCGTTGCACCGGACTACAGCAAGGAAGAAGACATCGATTCGATGACCCGCTTCCCGATCACCGAGTCCGACAGGTCCAACCTCGCTGCACTGGCAGCCATGTGCAACGACCCGGCCAGCGGCGTGACCTGCCCGGGCACCTTGCCGGGCTACAGCATCGGCAACGTGGCCAGCGTGATCGGCCAGTACAGCAACCGTGGCCGCACCCTGATCGACGGCTTCGACGTGGACCTTCGCAGCCGCTTCGACCTTGGTGAATGGGGCCGCCTGAACATCGGCGTGGCGGCGACAATTGCCAATCGCAACATGTACAACTCCGACAACGGTGACGGCTGGTACTACGGCAACGTGGTTGGCTACTACAACAACCCGAAGGTGCGCGCCACGTTCAACACCAACTGGACGTATGGCAACTGGGATACCGGCTTCTACGTGAACTATGTCGGCGGTACCAAGTGGGCCTATGACCGCATCGATGCGCAGGACAACAACGCCCAGACCTGCACCGGCAGCTACCTCGACCTGGCCCCGGGCCATTGCGGTGGCGCACCGGCATGGTGGACGGCCAACCTGAGCGTGAACTGGCGTCCGATCGAGAAGCTGAGCGTTGGTGTGACCGTCAAGAACCTGTTCAACCGCCTGCCGTTCTACGACCCGAACGACTGGATGAACTTCGCCGGTTACGCCAACAACTTCGGCCGCATCTACAGCGTGACCGCGACCTACAAGTTCTGATCCACCGCAGCAGCGCTTCCCCCTCATGCATTGCATGAGGGGGAAGACAGTGACACCGTCAGCACGGTCGCGGCACGCCTGCCATGACCGGCACGACCCCTGAAAGAGGAAACACAATGAAGCGTAGGGAATTCATCATGGCCAGCGCGGCCCTGGCCGCCACCAGCCTGCTGCCGGAGACGCCGGCCTGGGCGCGTGGCCGCAAGGTGCGCCTGGGCGTGATCGGCACCGGCATGCGTGGCCAGGTACTGTTGAAGGAACTGGTACGCCGCGACGATGTCGAAGTGGTTGCCCTGTGCGACATCGAGCCGATCATGCTCGGCCGCGCCATGGACATGGTGGCCAAGGCCGGCAAGCCGGCACCGCAGGCCTATGGCGCCGACCGCGATCAGAACGCGTGGAAGCGCCTGCTGGAGCAGCGCGGCCTGGATGGCGTGATCATCGCCACCCCATGGGAGCTGCATGCACCGATGGCGATCGCGGCGATGCAGGCCAAGGTCGCGGTGGGCTGCGAAGTGGTCGCCGGCATCACCCTGCAGGACCATTGGGATGTGCTCAATACCCAGCTCAGCACCGGCACGCCGTACATGCTGCTGGAGAACGTCTGCTATCGCCGTGACGTGATGGCCGCGCTGCAGATGGTGCGCCAGGGTCTGTTCGGCGAGCTGGTGCACCTGCAGGGCGGTTACCAGCACGACCTGCGCGGGGTGAAGTTCAACGACGGCACGCCGGAGCATCCCTACGACAGCGGCGTGGAGTTCGGTGCCAAGGGCTGGTCGGAGGCGCGTTGGCGTACCGAGCATTCGGTCCAGCGCAATGGCGAGTTGTATCCCAGCCATGGCATCGGCCCCTGCGCGATGTATACCGGCATCAACCGCGGCAACCGTTTCACCCATATCAATGCCTTTGCCAGCAAGGCGCGCGGGCTGCACGAGTACACCGTTGCCAAGAGCGGTGGCACCACCCACCCGAGCACCAAGGTCAAGTTCAAGCTCGGCGACATCGTCACCACCACGCTGGCCTGCGAGAACGGCGAAACCATCCTGCTGCAGCACGACACCTCGTTGCCGCGCCCGTATTCGATGGGCTTCCGTGTGCAGGGCACCAAGGGCCTGTGGATGGACGTCAACCACGGCATCCACATCGAAGGCCGCAGCCCGCCGCACCAGTGGGAAGAGTTCAAGACCTACCAGGACCAGTACGAGCACCCGCTGTGGAAGCAGCATGCCGATACCGCCGCAAGCGCTGGTCACGGTGGCATGGACTGGTTTGTGATCCACGCCTTCGTGGAAGCATTGAAGGCCAAGGCTCCGATGCCGATCGACATCTATGACGCCGTGACCTGGAGTGCGATCACCCCGCTGTCCGAGCAGTCGATCGCCAACAGCTTCCAGACCCTGGAGTTCCCGGACTTCACCAAGGGCCTGTGGCAGCAACGCAAGCCGATCTTCGCCTTCGACGGCAGTTACTGATCCGCTGCAACTGTAGTGCCGAGCCATGCTCGGTATTTGCTCCACATGTAGTGCCGAGCCATGCTCGGCATGAGGCGTCACCGGTAATGCCCCTGCCGAGCATGGC
>NZ_JBXFWF010000080.1:0-19458 GCF_056854515.1 Stenotrophomonas sp. STEN063 | reverse complement strand
GGCCGGGGGGCGGGGGGCGCGCGGGCGGGGGGTCGCCGCGCACCGTGCGGTGCCGCGCCCCCCCCCCGCGCCGGACCACCCCCCCCCCCCCCGCCCCCCGCCCGCCCCCCCCCCCCCACTACGCTCCCTCCATTTGGGCGCAGGCCAAGGGGAGGGTTGGGGAGGGGTAGGCTTTGGCTTGAAATACTCCCTTGCCGAGCGTGGCTCGGCACTACAGATGCATTACTGGTAACGCCCCTGCCGAGCATGGCTCGGCACTACGGGTGCTTTTTCTCTGCTGGATTTGATCCAGATCAGTCGCCTACGGTGCGCATTGCCGCGAACAAGGGGACAATGGAGGTCTGCGCGCCCGGCGCGCCCCTGTTCGACCTCCGTTGCAAAGGATTTCCCCCATGGCTGCACGCAAGCAAAAGACCTATCCGATCGAAGTCCAGGCCAAGCCCGGCCTGCCCTTGGGCATGAGCCCGGCCACCTTCCTGCGCGATTACTGGCAGAAGCGCCCGCTGTTGATCCGCGCCGCCTTCCCGGATTTCGAAACCCCGGTGCTGCCAGAAGACCTGGCCGGCCTGGCCTGTGAAGAAGGCGCGCTGGCGCGCATCGTCAGCCATGACCGCGCCACCGACGGCTGGACCCTGCGTACCGGCCCGTTCCAGGAAGAAGACTTCCCCGGCATGCCCGACCACGACTGGACCCTGCTGGTGCAGGACGTGGACAAGTGGGACCCGGAAGTGCGCGCGCTGACCTCCTATTTCAACTTCCTGCCACGCTGGCGCATGGACGACGTGATGATCAGCTTTGCCGCCACCGGCGGTTCGGTTGGTGCCCATGTCGACCAGTACGACGTGTTCCTGCTGCAGGCCCACGGCCAGCGCCGCTGGCAGATCGACGCCAGCGAATCGACCAAGGGCAAGCGCCCGTCACTTGAGTTCCGTCCCGACGTTGAACTGAAGCTGCTGAAGAAGTTCAAGGCGACCCACGATTGGGTACTGGGCCCGGGTGACATGCTGTACCTGCCGCCGAACGTGCCGCACAACGGCGTTGCCGTGAACCCCTGCCTGACCTTCTCGTTCGGCATGCGCGCGCCGTCCTCGGCCGAGCTGATCAGCGATTATCTGGACGACCTGGTCGCCGACGCCGACGAATCCATCCGCTTCCAGGACCCGGACCTGAAGCTGCCGGAAGACCCGAACGAGATCGACGAGGCCGCCATGAAGCGCGTGGTCGCCGCGCTCAATGCGCTGCGCATGAACGACCCGGATCGCCTCGGCAACTGGTTCGGCCGTTTCATCACCACCTACCGCGCCGCCGGCGACATCCTGCCCTCGCAGGCGCCGCCGTCGCCCGAAGAAGTGGTCGCCGAGCTGGAAAATGGCGGCGTGCTTGAGCGCCACCCCTGGGCCCGCCTGGCCTGGCGCCGCGCCACCCGTGGCGCCTCGCTGTACTGCTCAGGCCTGGCGTTCCAGCTGTCGATCAAGGACGCGCAGACCCTTGCCGGCACCGAACAGATCGATATCACCCTGTTCAACAAGCTCGGCAACAAGGGCCGTGATGCGCTGATGGAACTGATCGTCGGCGGCCATTACCAGCTGCTGGACGTGGAAGCCATTGCCGCCATGCTCGCCGAACAGGATGCGCTGGAAGCCATGGAAGACGTGGCCGAAGAAGACCTGGCCGAGGACGATTTCGACGACGAGGACTTCGATGACGAGGCCGATGCCCCGGAACTCGAGATCGAAGTGATCGAGTACAGCGAAGCCGGTGAAGGCGAGCCGTCCAGCGCCAGCATCGAGACCGTACTGGTCAATGAGGAAGGCGTCGAGGTCGTGGTGATCTGTGACGACGGCGAGGAAGAAGACGAGAACGACGCGGAAACCCCGTCGGCATGAGTCAAACCGCGATCTTCCATGTAGAGATCGCCGACTACGCCGTGCAGCAGGCACTGCTGCATGGCGTGCGTCATACCGTATTTGTCGATGAGCAGAACGTCCCGGCTGAGCTGGAAATAGACGAGCTGGACCCGCTCAGCGACCACGCGCTGGCACTGGACCAGCACGGCCAAGCCATAGGCGCGGCTAGACTGACCCCCGACCTGCGCATCGGCCGCATGGCCGTGCTCGCCGCCTGGCGCGGCAAGGGCGTCGGCCAAGCCTTGCTGAATGCGCTATTGAGCGCCGCCCGCAAGCGTGGCTGGGGCGAAGTCAGTCTGCACGCTCAACTGCACGCCCGCGACTTCTATGCCTGTAACGGGTTTCTGCCGGAAGGCGTGGAATTTGAAGAGGCCGGCATCGGCCACCAGACCATGCGCCGGCGTCTGGACGGTGCGATGCGGGTGCAGGACCCGGACCAGGCCCGCGCTGCCATGGCCGCGGTCATCCACGGTGCACGTCGCCACCTGCACCTGCAGCTACGCGGCAACGACGCCCTGCTCGGCCAAGCGCTGGCCCTGGATGCGCTGCGCGGCTTTGCGACCGCCCGCCACGACAAGCAGGTACTGGTGCTGCTGCACGAAGCCGACCTGCCAGCCCTGCCCGCAGCCTTCATCGCCCTGGTGCAGCGCCTGCCCAGTGTGTTCAAGCTACGTGAGCCGGTAGACCCGATGGACTGCGAGGTCAGCTCGGCCGCTATCAGCAACGATAAGGGCGACTGCTACTTTCGTCCAATGGGCGCCCGCGTCGAAGGCGAACTGTCGCTGGACAGCCCCGCCCGCGCGCAGCAGCAGGAAGCGCTGTTCAAGCGTATCTGGGAGCGTTCACGTGATTGCAACGGGCTTCGCGTACTAGGTGTCTGAGCATTGACCGGGACAGGACAAGCCGCAGTCAGGTATTAATGCGCGGGACAGTGTAGGTGCCCCTTCCTGTCCAGTGAGGGGTATAATTTCGTGGTTAGAACACGCCCGCGCGGGACGCTGTAGCAGGTCCGCCGGTTCCCAGAACTACCCCACAAGTGAATCCGACTCTCCATCGTGGACAATCTACTGAAGCAGTTTGCGCAATCATCGCAGCTCGCCGGCGGCAACGCCTCCTATGTCGAGGACCTGTACGAACAGTACCTCGTCTCCCCGGACAGTGTGGACCCCAAGTGGAAGTCCTACTTTGACGGCTTCAAAGGCCGCGAAGCTGGCGATGTGCCGCACTCTGCCGCCATCGCACACATCACCGAAGCCGCGAAGAACGCTGGCAAGGTCGGCGCCAACGCCGGTTCCGGCGACGAGCGCGAGCGCAACGTCGGCCGCCTGATCACCGCGTACCGTTCACGCGGCCACCTCGGCGCCAACCTCGATCCGCTGGGGCTGACCCCGCCGGTCAACCCGCCGGACCTGGGCCTGCCCTTCCACCACCTCAGCGATGCCGACCTCAACGACGAGTTCAGCACCGGTGGTGTCGGCGGCCAGCCGCGGATGAAGCTGCGTGACCTGTTTGCGCGCCTGAAGGCGACGTATACCGGCTCGATCGGCGCAGAGTTCATGTATATCGCCGAAGTCGAACAGCGCCAGTGGCTTTACCAGCGCCTTGAGGCTGCTGGTGGCAACTACAATCTGGATGCCGACACCAAGCGTCGCACCCTGGAGCGCCTGACCGCGGCCGAAGGCCTCGAGCGTTACCTGCACACCAAGTACGTCGGCCAGAAGCGCTTCTCGCTGGAAGGCGGCGACTCGCTGATCCCGATGATGGACACCATCATCCGCGACGCCGGCAAGGAAGGCGTCAAGGACGTGATCATCGGCATGGCCCACCGCGGCCGCCTGAACGTGCTGGTCAACACCCTCGGCAAGAACCCGCGCAAGCTGTTCGACGAGTTCGAAGGCAAGTTCGAGCACGACGACCGCGCCGTCGCCGGTGACGTGAAGTACCACATGGGCTTCTCGGCCGACGTCGCCAGCGATGGCGGCCCGGTGCACCTGGCACTGGCGTTCAACCCGTCCCACCTCGAAATCGCCGATCCGGTGGTTGTCGGCTCGGTGCGCTCGCGTCAGGAACGTCGCAACGACACCGCACGCAAGCAGGTGATGCCGGTCCTGATCCACGGCGACGCCGCATTTGCTGGCCAGGGCGTGGTGATGGAGCTGTTCCAGATGTCGCAGGCCCGCGGTTTCGCGGTCGGCGGCACCGTGCACATCGTCATCAACAACCAGGTGGGCTTCACCACCTCCAACCGCGACGACTCGCGCTCGACCCTGTACTGCACCGACATCGCCAAGATGGTTGCTGCACCGGTCCTGCACGTGAACGGCGACGATCCCGAAGCCGTGGTGTTCGCGGCCAAGCTGGCTTATGACTTCCGCCAGCAGTTCAACAAGGACGTCGTGATCGACCTGGTCTGCTACCGCCGCTGGGGCCATAACGAAGCCGATGAACCGGCGATCACCCAGCCGCTGATGTACCAGGTGATCCGCAAGCACAAGACCACCCGCGAGCTCTACGCAGAGCAGCTGGAAGCCGCAGGCATCATTGCTGCCGGCGCCGGCAAGGAAATGGTCGACGCTTACCGCAACAAGCTGGACTCCGGTGAAGTCACCACCGAGCTGGCCACGGTCGAAAAGACCCCGGCCACCAGCAAGATGTTCGTCAACTGGCCGAAGTACCTGTCGGGCAAGCTGTCCGATCCGGTCAGCACCAAGGTCGACATGGGCAAGCTGACCCAGCTGGCCACCATGATCAACACCATTCCGGAAGGCGTGGAAGTGCATTCGCGCGTGGCCAAGGTGTACGACGACCGTCGCAAGATGGCCGCCGGTGAAATCCTGGGCGACTGGGGCTTCGCCGAGAACCTGGCCTACGCAACGCTGCTGGACGAAGGCAATGGCCTGCGCCTGGTCGGCCAGGACGTGGGTCGCGGCACCTTCACCCACCGCCACGCGATCCTGCACGACCAGAAGACCGACAACTACTACCTGCCGCTGCGGCAGCTGGTCGAGTCGCCGGAGCAGGCCACCATCATCGATTCGCTGCTGAGCGAAGAAGCAGTGATGGCGTTCGAGTACGGCTTCTCCACCACCGACCCGAACACCTTGTGCATCTGGGAAGGCCAGTTCGGCGACTTCGCCAACGGTGCCCAGGTCGTGATCGACCAGTTCATCGCCTCCGGCGAAGCAAAGTGGGGCCGCATCTCCGGCCTGACCCTGCTGCTGCCGCACGGCTATGAAGGCCAGGGCCCGGAGCACAGCTCGGCGCGCCTTGAGCGCTTCCTGCAGCTGTGCGCACTGGAGAACATGCTGGTCTGCGTGCCGTCGACCCCGGCGCAGGCATTCCACATGCTGCGTCGCCAGATGCGCATGGACACCCGCAAGCCGCTGGTCGTCATGTCACCCAAGTCGCTGCTGCGTCACAAGCTGGCCGTGTCCAGCCTGGACGACATGGCCAACGGCGAGTTCCAGCACCTGATCGGCGACGCCACCGCGGACGCCAAGAAGGTCAAGCGCGTGGTCGTGTGCTCGGGCAAGGTCTACTACGACCTGCTGGAAGACATGACCAAGCGCGGCCAGGATGACGTGGCACTGGTGCGTGTGGAACAGCTCTACCCGTTCCCGCGCCCGGCGCTGGCTGCCGAACTGAAGAAGTACGGCAAGGCAACCGACGTCGTGTGGTGCCAGGAAGAGCCGATGAACCAGGGTGCGTGGTACCAGATCAAGCACCACCTGCAGGCATGCGTGGCCGATGGCCAGGCCCTGCACTATGCCGGTCGTCCGCGTTCTCCGTCGCCTGCTGTTGGCCACATGTCCGATCACCTGCGCGAACTCGCACAGCTGCTCGCCGACGCGCTGGTCAACAAGATCGACGACAACTACGCCGAATAAGCCCCCTTTTCCACAAGAAAACGAAACCAGGAAATCAGCCAAATGGCCACCGAAGTCAAAGTACCGGTACTGCCCGAATCCGTCTCCGACGCCACCATCGCCACCTGGCACAAGAAGGCTGGCGAGGCCGTCAAGCGTGATGAGAACCTGCTCGACCTGGAAACCGACAAGGTCGTGTTGGAAGTACCGGCGCCGGTTGATGGCGTGCTGAAGGAAATCAAGTTCCAGGAAGGCGACACCGTCACCTCGAGCCAGATCCTGGCGATCATCGAGGAAGGCGCGGTTGCTGCTGCCGCCCCGGCCGCTGCTGCCGAGGCACCGAAGGCTGCTGCCCCGGCCGCCGCCGCTCCGGCTGCTGCCGCTGCACCGGCCCCGGCTGCCAAGTCGGCCGCCGACGCCCTGCCCCCGGGCGCCCGCTTCTCGGCCATCACCGAAGGCGTGAACCCGGCCGACGTGTCCGGCACCGGCCGTCATGGCGCCGTGACCAAGGAAGACATCGTCAACTTCGCCCGCAACGGCGGCGTCGGCAAGGCCGGCGGTGCACGTCCGGAAGAACGCGTGCCGATGACCCGCATGCGCAAGCGCATCGCCGAGCGTCTGATGCAGTCGAAGAACTCGACCGCCATGCTGACGACCTTCAACGAAGTCAACCTGTCCAAGGTCTCGGCTGCGCGCAAGGAACTGCAGGAAGAGTTCGTCAAGGCCCACGGCATCAAGCTGGGCTTCATGAGCTTCTTCGTGAAGGCTGCCGCCAACGCGCTGCAGCGCTTCCCGCTGGTCAATGCCTCGATCGATGGTGACGACATCATCTATCACGGCTACTCGGACATCTCGATCGCCGTGTCCACCGACAAGGGTCTGGTGACCCCGGTGCTGCGCAACGTCGAGCGCATGTCGTTCGCCGACATCGAGAAGGCCATTGCCGACTACGCCAAGAAGGCCCGTGACGGCAAGCTGTCGCTGGAAGAACTGCAGGGCGGCACCTTCACCGTGACCAACGGTGGCACCTTCGGCTCGCTGATGTCGACCCCGATCGTCAACCCGCCGCAGAGCGCCATCCTCGGCATGCACGCCATCAAGGACCGTCCGATCGCCGAGAACGGCCAGATCGTGATCGCCCCGATGATGTACCTGGCCATGTCCTATGACCACCGCATCATCGACGGCAAGGATTCGGTGCAGTTCCTGGTGGACATCAAGAACCAGCTGGAAAACCCGGGCCGCATGCTGTTCGGTCTGTAATTGCTCTGAGCCCCTCTCCCGCTCGCGGGAGAGGGGTTGGGGTGAGGGCAAGCCTCACCCGCACCCTCATCCGGCGCTACGCGCCACCTTCTCCCGGCGGGAGAAGGGACAGGCAACAAGGAATCTCAAATGGCTGAACAATTCGACGTCGTCGTCATCGGTGCTGGTCCGGCCGGCTACCACGCTGCCATCCGCGCCGCACAGCTGGGCCTGAAGACCGCCTGCATCGATGCAGCGCTGGGCAAGGACGGCAAGCCGGCACTGGGCGGCACCTGCCTGCGCGTGGGCTGCATCCCGTCCAAGGCGCTGCTGGACTCCTCGCGCCAGTACTGGAACATGGGCCACATCTTCGATCAGCACGGCATCAGCTTCAACGACGCCAAGATCGACGTGAACAAGATGGTCGGCCGCAAGGACGCCATCGTGAAGCAGTTCACCGGCGGCATCGCCCAGTTGTTCAAGGCCAACAAGGTCGCCACCTACTACGGCTTCGGCCAGCTGCAGGCCGGCAACGTGGTCAAGGTCAAGCAACACGACGGTTCGGAAGTCGAGCTCAAGGGCACCAACGTCATCATCGCCGCTGGTTCGGATTCGATCGAACTGCCGTTCGCCAAGTTTGACGGCAAGCACATCGTCGACAACGTCGGCGCGCTGGACTTCACCGAAGTGCCGAAGCGCCTGGCCGTGATCGGCGCCGGTGTGATCGGCCTGGAACTGGGCAGCGTGTGGAAACGCCTGGGTTCGGACGTCACCATCCTGGAAGCACTGCCGGACTTCCTGGCTGCTGCCGATGCTGAAGTCGCCAAGGTTGCCGCCAAGGAATTCAAGAAGCAGGGCCTGGACATCCGCCTCAACGCCAAGGTCTCCAAGACCGAGATCAAGGGCGAGGAAGTCATCGTCAGCTACACCGACGCCGAGGGCGAAAAGACCCTGACCGTCGACAAGCTGCTGGTGGCCGTCGGCCGCCGCGCCGCCAGCAAGGGCCTGCTGGCCGAAGGCACCGGCGTACAGCTCAACGAGCGCGGCCAGATCGTGGTCGACGACCATTGCCACACCGGCGTCGATGGCGTGTGGGCGGTGGGTGACTGCGTGCGCGGCCCGATGCTGGCCCACAAGGGCTTCGAGGAAGGCGTCGCCGTCGCTGAACTGATCGCTGGCCTGCCGGGCCACGTCAATTTCGACACCATCCCGTGGGTCATCTACACCGAGCCGGAACTGGCATGGGTCGGCAAGACCGAAGCCCAGCTCAAGGCCGAGGGCATCCCGTACAAGGCCGGCAGCTTCCCGTTCGCCGCCAACGGCCGCGCCGTCGCCATGGTGGAGCCGGCTGGCTTCGTCAAGGTGCTGGCACATGCCGAAACCGACCGCGTGCTGGGCATGCACCTGGTTGGCGCCAATGTCTCCGAGCTGGTGCACGAAGGTGTGCTGACCATGGAGTTCAGCGGCTCGTCCGATGACCTGGCCCGCATCTGCCACGCCCACCCGTCGCTGTCCGAGGCAGTGCACGACGCGGCGATGGCAGTGACCAAGCGCGCCATCCACAAGGCCAACTAAGCTCCACGGCCTGTGACCTGAAGGCTCCGCCAAGGCGGAGCCTTCTTGCTTTTGTAGTCCACGGTCTGCACGCGCATTCATCGGCGGCAGAACGACCACCTCTTCCCATCCATCAGGAACAACACATGAAGTCCATCTGCGTCTATTGCGGCTCCAACCCCGGCGCCAAGCCCATCTACGTCGAACGCGCCACCGAACTGGGCACGCGTATCGCCAATGAAGGCCTGCGCCTGGTCTATGGCGGCGGCCGCACCGGCCTGATGGGCGCGGTGGCCGATGGCGTGCTGGCCGCAGGTGGCGAAGTCACCGGCGTGATCCCACAGCACCTGGTGGACATGGAAGTCGCGCACAAGGGCGTGACCTCGCTGGAGATCGTCGGCTCCATGCATGAACGCAAGTCGCGCATGTTCGACCTGTCCGACGCTTTCGTCGCCCTGCCCGGCGGCTTCGGTACCGCCGAGGAGATCTTCGAGATGCTGACCTGGCGCCAGCTCGGCATCGGCCACAAGCCCTGCGCCTTCCTCGACATCGACGGTTTCTACCAGCCGCTGATCGGCATGATCGACACCATGGTCAGCGAGCGCTTCCTGCACCCGGAACAGCGCGAAGACCTGTGGTACGGCGACGACGCCACGCAGATGCTGGAGTGGATGCGCAACTACTCGCCGGCCCAGGCCGACAAGTGGTTCGACGAGAAGAAGCGCAACGCGCTGCGCTGAGGCCCACGGCGGTCGTTTTTGTAGGAGCGGCGTGAGCCGCGAAGCTCGTACCACGAACAGATCGCCAGTCTTCCAAACAAGGTCCACTGCGCATCATGCAATCGCAACTGGTGCGCAACGGAACCAATTCCAGCTTCGCGGCTGACGCCGCTCCTACAAAGCCGACGCTTATGCGTGTTGCAGGGTCTGTTCGCGCGCGGCCGGGTAACCCAACAGGTAACCTTGGCCGAAGTTGCAGCCCAGTTCCTTCAGCGTCTGCAGCTGCCGCTCGTTCTCGATGCCCTCGCCTATCGTCTCGATGCCCAGCGTGCGCGCAAGCGACAGCACGCCTTCCACCAGGGTAAGGGTGCTGTTGCCGCTTTCATCGTGCAGGCCGGCAACAAAACTGCGGTCCACCTTCAGCGCGCTGATCGGGAAGCGATGCAGATAGGACAGCGCCGAATAGCCGGTACCGAAGTCATCCAGCTGCACCACCACGCCGCGCTCACGCAGCTGGTGCAAAGCGCGCAGGGTGCGCGGCTCGTCGTCGAGCAGGGCCATCTCGGTGATCTCCACCCGCAACCGCTCCGGGTCAGCGCCCGCAGCATCCAGCATTCCCAGCAAACGCGGTGCGAACTCAGCCGAACGGAAATGCCGCGGCGACACGTTCACCGAAATGTAGCCCACCACCGACGCTGCCATGTCCTGCATGACCTGCTCGTAGATCTGCCAGTCCACCTGCTCGATCAGGCCGCTCTCTTCGCCCAGCGATAGAAACTCCCCCGGTACCAGCACACCGCGCCGCTCGTGTTGCCAGCGCAACAGCGCTTCATGACCGACCACCTTGCCATCAAGCAAGGACACGATGGGCTGGTAATACGGCAGGAAATCACGCTTCTTGATCGCCCTTCGCAGGTCCGCCTCCAGTTCCAGGCTGCGCATGGCCTCGTCGTGCATCGCACCGTCGAACATCACGCAACGGTCCTGGCCCTTGAGCTTGGCCCGGTACATGGCCGCATCCGCGTCGCGCAGCAGGTCCGCGCCAGAGGTATAGCGCGCATCCCATACCGCGATTCCGATACTGCCGGAGGGGAAAAGCTCGCGCCCGTCCACCCACATCGGCGCTTCCAACGCCCTGAGCAGACGCCGTCCCAGGTCCATCGCCGCATTCGAACCGCGATCAGAGTGCACAAGCAGCGCGAATTCGTCGCCACCCAGCCGCGCCACCACGTCATCACCACGGACCAGACCCACCAGTCGGCGCGCGACCTCAACCAGCATCTGGTCGCCGGCGGCATGACCAATACTGTCGTTGACCCATTTGAAGCGATCCAGGTCCAGGAACAGCAGGGCGAAGTTCGGAGCGATACCCAGCTCCGCGTTCTCGATCGCTCGTTCCAGTCGATCCTGCAGGTGCAGGCGGTTCGGCAGCCCGGTCAGCACGTCATGCATGGCAAGGTGGGTCAGGCGCTGCTCGGCACGCATGCGTTCGCCAATCTGCCCAAGCAGCTTCTGATTCACCTCGCCGAGCTCACGGGTACGCTCGGTGACCCGCAGCTCCAGGTCGGCATGGGCCTGCACCAGGCGCTGTTGATCGCGCTGGCGGGCAAGGCTGTTGCCGATCGCGCGTGCAACAAATACCAACAGGCGTTGATCATCGGCGGTGAATACGACCTCCGGGTTGTAGCTCTGCACCGCGATGACGCCTACCACTTCCTCATCACTGAACAAGGGCACGCCCAACCAGCATTGCGACTTGGCCCCGAATTCCTTCAAGGTGCCAGCCACGATCAACTTGTCGATACCCGCCCGCGTCAGCAACACCGGCTCGCGGCGTTGCAGCGCGTACTCGGTCAAGCCGTCACTGAATATCCGGGTCGCGCGTTCACGGTTGTAGCGATCGACGGAATAGACGAACTCGATGCCGGTCGCATCCGGGGTCACCATCGCCACGTAGAAATTACTGGCATCCAGCAACCGGCCGATGATCTCGTGTACCTGGGCGTAGAAATCGCCGGTGGCCTTGCCGCTCATCGCCAGCTCGGAGATGTTGAACAACGCCGCCTGCAGCAGTTCCGCGCGTCGGCGCTCGATGATCTCGCCCTGCAGGTGGTCGTTGATACGCTCCAGATCCTGCGTGCGCTGCCAGACCCTCTGTTCCAGCTGCGCGTGCGCCTGATGCCGATCCATCGCGGTAAGGATGTGCTTGGCGACAAAGTTCAGCAGTGCCAGCTCTTCCTCGCCATAGCAGGCATCGGCGACATAACTCTGCACCACGATCGCACCGCAGACCCGGTTGTCCCGCCACATCGGCACACCCAGCCAGTCGGTGCTCTCCTCGCCCTCCGACACCTCGTAAGGCTGTTCCAGATATTTGGCCAGCTCACGCGACGGCCCGCTCAGTGCCCGACCATTGCGCAACACCGCGAAGGTCAGACTGGCCGGCATTTCCTCGTAGCTGTAGCGACGCCCGGGGTCAGGCAGATAGCTGTCATGGGTATCAACGAAATACAGGAATTCCAGGCTCTGCTGGTTTTCATCACACTCGACGATGTAGCAGTTCTCCGCATACATCAGCGAACCGAGGATGCGGTGGAAATGCGCCATCATCTCGGCCATTGCCAGGTCGGCGCCGGCCAGATCGGCAATTTCGAACAAGGCCTTCTGCAGCTGCTTGGAGCGCTGCAGTTCTTCAATCTGGATGCGCTGGCGCATCAGCTCCATGGCCGAGCAGATCAACACCCGCGCCGTGCCCTCCCATGCTTCACGGCGCGCCGCCGGCAGCGCCTGTTCGGGATCGATCAGCAGCACATAATCCGCGTCGCTGTCGTGACTCCATTCCAGCAGGTGGACGGAGGCAGGAAGGCCCTCCTTGTTGCCCGCCAGGCAATCACGAGCGAGCTGGCACAGGCCATCGGCCGAAACCGGGAAACTGCAGCTACCCTCGCCAAGCGAACCATCGCGCCACGCCAGCGCAACCGTGCTGACGGGAGGCAACAAGCTCTGCAATGTCCCTACCACGTTGGTGACCGGCGAAATTGTATCGGCGCGCTGGGTTTCGGCCTTCGCGTCAAGCTCGCTATGCGACATGTATCCGTTCTCTCTGGGTTCCGGTCGCCCGGAACTCCCCCCTGATCCCGCAGCATACCTTCAGCAGCGGTCAAGAGCAGTGGGTCGCAAAAAAAGATTGTATTTCATGATTATGAATGAGCGGCTTTCCGACAGCTCATCAAGCTAGGCAGAACCCAGCCCAACCACTACGCTTGGCAGGTGGATACCGCTGTCCAAACCCCTACCGATGAAGTGCTGATGTTGGCCTATGCCGACGGTGACAGCGACGCGTTCTCCGAGCTCTACGCCCGGCATCGCGCGCGGCTGTTCCACTATCTGCTCGGCCAGCTGCGTGACCGGCCCTTGGCCGAGGAGCTGTTCCAGGACGTCTGGCAGAAGATGATCAATGCCCGGGCCGGCTGGAAGCCCGACGCCGCCTTCGCCACCTGGCTGTTCCGCATCGCCCACAACCGCCTCAACGACCATTGGCGGGCCGCCCGCCATCGCCCGGCAGCGCCGGAAGACGCCGACGAACGCACCGCGCGCCTGGCCGACAACTGCACCCCGGAGCTGCTGGCCGATGAGCAGGCCCAGCGCCTGCAGCTGCGCCAGGCACTGGCCGAATTGCCGCCGGAACAACAGGAAGTCGTGATCCTGCGACTGGAACAGGAACTCAGCCTGGAGGAGATCGGGCAGATCACCGGCGTTGGCCGGGAAACCGTCAAGTCGCGGCTGCGCTATGCGATGGACAAGCTGCGCGCGAGGTTGAGCGAATGAACACTCCAGACATGCTGACCCCTGAAGAGCGCGAGCTGGCCAGGCTGCTGGGCCGTCCCGGCACCGGCACAGCCACCCCCAGCGCACAGCTGGACGCCCGCATCATGGACTTGGCTCGCGCCAAGCCGCAGACGCAGACGCAGCCAGAACAAACCCAAACAGACACCCAGACCCGGCAACGCACCACGGCATCCGCATCGCAGCGCCGCGGCTGGGGTCGCCGGCGCGGCCTGGTGTCTTCACTGGCCGTGGCCGCGTCACTGGTATTGGTGGTTGGCCTAGCCTGGCAACTGCGCCCGCTGACACCGCCGCAACCGGCGATGCAACACGCCGAGATGTCCGCGCCCGCGGCAGCGCCAATGGCCGCTGACATCGCCGCCGCCGAGGTCGCTGCGGCACCCGCAAGCCCGGCCCCGACCCAGGTTGCCGAGGATACCGCCGCGGCTCCTGCCGTGCCGCAGGCCCGATCCGTCGTCAATGCGAAGGCGCCCAGCGCTGGCGCCGCGCAGCCAGCTGCTGCGCACAAGGACAAAGCCAGCGCCATCGAGCAGCCCGCCACCAGCAATGCAGGGCAATCGCCACGCGCCTTCTCCGCTGCACCGATCATCGTCCCGCCCGCCCCGCCGCCCCCTCCAGCGCCCGTGATGGCTCCGGCACCGATGGCTGCACCGGCTCGAGCCGAACAACAGGCCAGCTCCGCCGATGGCGCGCAGGACGGCTTCTATCTGAGCGAAACGGCACCCACGCTTGCACGTGCTGCATCCCCCCGGCCGGCACCAAGTGGCTCCACTCCGATTCCGCATGCTGGCGCCAAGACAGTCAGCAAGGCAGCCGAGGCACGTCGCCAACGTGCGGAAGCAATCGCCGCCGACAGCACACCCGACATCGAGGCCGACGCCACGCTGTCGCGTCACCAATGGATAAAGCGCATCCGCGAACGCCACGAAGCCGGTGACCTGGACGGTGCAAAGGCCAGTCTGCGGCGCTTCGCACACGACTACCCGGAAGCGCGCATTCCGCGCGATCTGCGCCCGCTGCTCAAGGATTGAGCTGCATCGGCTACCGCTTTGCAGCGCTGCCACTAGAATGACGGCAATGCTCGACACTCTCGCCGCACCCGCCAGCCACGAGCTGGAGATCAAACACAGCCGCTTCCTCGCGCAGGCAGCGCCGATCAGCGATGCCGCCGCAGCGCTGGCATTCATCCAGTCGGTGTCGGATGTCGACGCCACCCACAACTGCTGGGCCTACCGGCACGGCAATGACTATCGCTCCAGCGATGACGGCGAGCCGGCAGGCACCGCTGGACGCCCGATTCTCGCAGCGATAGATGGTCAGGGTTACGACCGCATCGCTGTAGTGGTGACGCGCTGGTACGGCGGCATCAAGCTCGGTGCAGGTGGCCTGGTCCGGGCCTATGGCGGCACTGCCGCCGAATGCCTGCGGCTGGCCCAGCGCAGCCCTTTGGTGCCGATGACCGAGCGCATCCTGCAATGCGGTTTTGAAGACATGGGCATCGTGCACACCCTGCTCGGCACTGCCAGGGCCGAGAAACTTGAAGAACACTTCCTGCCCGAAGGCCTGCGCCTGCATGTGCGCCTGCCGACAGACCAGATCGATGCGCTGGCATTGCGCCTGCGCGACGCCACCCGCGACCGCCTACGCCTGAGCGAACCCGTCGACAATGACTGAAGCCCCTTCCACACCGCCGCAACGCAAGCTGCAGAAGCTCGGCAGCCTGAAAACCCTGTGGCCATTCGTGCGCCGTCACGCCGGCCTGTTCACCGCGTGGCTGGTCGCACTGGCAGTGTCCTCGACGGCGACCTTGAGCCTGCCGATGGCTGTCAAGCAGATGATCGACCACGGCTTCTCCGGTGGCGGCGAGATCAACCGTGCCTTCCTGCTGCTGTTCATCGTCGCGGTGGTGCTTGCCCTGGCCACCGCCGCACGCTTTTTCTTCGTCTCCCTGCTGGGCGAAAAAGTCGTCGCCGACCTGCGCGGCAAACTCTATGCGCACCTGATCGGGCTGGATGCCGGCTTCCACGACCGCACCCGCAGCGGCGAGCTGGTATCGCGGCTGACCGCCGACAGCGAACTGCTGCGCAGCGTGATCGGCTCGACCATGTCGGTGGCACTGCGCAGCAGCGTTACCGTGATCGGCGCTATGGTGATGCTGTTCGTCACCAGCCCACACCTGGCGGTGTACTCGCTGATCGGTATCCCGCTGGCGGTACTGCCGATCGTGTTGGGCGCGCGCCAGTTGCAGAAAATCTCCCGCGCCAGCCAGGACCGCGTCGCCGACGCCAACGCCCTGGCCTCGGAAACGCTCGGCGCGGTGCGTACCGTGCAGGCGCATGCCCGCGAACCCTACGAGCGTGGCCGCTTCGAGGCCGCGCTGAACATCTCCGTGGCCACCGCGAAGCGCCGCATCCGCACCCAGTCCTTCGTCACTGCCATCGCCATCGTGCTGGTGTTCGGCGCCATCGTTGCGGTGCTGTGGTCGGGCGCGCACGACGTCGTCGACGGTCGCATGACGGCAGGTACGCTTGGCCAGTTCGTGCTGTACGCCTTGATCGGCGGCGGCTCAGTCGGCGCTTTGGCCGAAGTCTGGAACGAACTGCAGCGCGCCTCCGGCGGCATGGGCCGCATTGGAGAGCTGCTGGCGGAGAGTCCGCAGATCACCGCTCCCGCAAAGCCGCAATCGCTGCCCTCGCCGGTTCGCGGCGAAATCCGCTTCGAGCATGTGTCGTTCCATTACCCGCAGCGCCCGGATCAGCCGGCACTGGATGATTTCAGCCTGACGGTGTCGCCGGGCGAAACCGTGGCCCTGGTCGGCCCGTCCGGCGCCGGCAAAAGCACCGTGCTGTCGCTGCTGCTGCGCTTCCATGATCCGGACAGCGGTGATCTGCGTCTGGACGGCGTCGACCTGCGCGAGCTGGACCCGGCACAGCTGCGCCAGAGCATTGCGCTGGTGCCGCAACAGCCTGCCCTGTTTGCCGCCAGCGCCGCCGACAACATCCGCTATGGCCGGCTCGAAGCAAGCGACGAGGAAGTTCGCGCCGCCGCGCGCTCAGCCGAGGCCGATGACTTCCTGATGCAGTTGCCGGAAGGCTATGCCAGCGACCTGGGCGAACGTGGCGCGCGCCTGTCCGGCGGCCAGCAGCAACGCGTGGCCATTGCCCGCGCCCTGCTCAAGGACGCGCCGGTACTGCTGCTGGACGAAGCGACCAGCGCACTGGATGCGCAAAGTGAACGTGCCGTGCAACAGGCGCTCGAGCGCCTGATGGCCGGCCGCACCACGCTGGTCATCGCCCATCGGCTGGCAACGGTATTGAAGGCGGACCGCATCGTGGTGATGGACCACGGCCGCATCGTCGCCCAGGGCACGCATGCTGAACTGTTGGCACAGGATGGCCTGTATGCCGAGCTGGCACGGCTGCAATTCATAGATTGAGAACGCTGCGGTAACGCAAGCCTAACAAGCGCGGCGGCAAGCTCAGGGCGTGGCAGCCCTGCCACCGACACAGCACTGGAGGCAAGCAATGGCGTTCAGACAGTTTCCAGCAACCACGCGCGATGGCGAGAGCTGCATCGTCATCGAGTTTCTTGATGAGCCCAGCAGCTCCGAGACCGGCAAGACGAACCGGCCGCCCCGCTATGAGCTTGCCGATGGTCGACCACTGCTACGTCGTGGCAGCAACCTGTTCAGTGCCGACGGCGAAGTCAGCCTGTCGATGAACCAGCCCTACCGGGCCTGAGTCCCTGCTTCTGCAGCGCGCCGTGATCATTGCCGGCGCGCATCAGGAAGTCCCGCTGCTGGCTGGCCAGGTAATTCTGAATACGCTTTGCCGACCCGGCTGCAGACTGCTCAATTTTTCACCAACCATCTTGACAGCCTTGTGCCCCAAGGGATGTCAGTGATTATCCACATGCTTGCACACACGTCGCTGTGGATTAAGTCGCAGCTGGTGAGACGCCAATAGGCTTGCACCCCCTCCCTTTTGCGCAGCAAAGGGGAGGGTTGGGGAGGGGTGCTTTTGGGCTGTTGCAGTTGCAGTAGCTCTTGCTGCTGTTGGCTCACGAGCTTCGCGGCTTACGCCGCTCCTACAAGGTCGGGGATTCTGTGGGAGCGACGCGCTTACCGCTCTAGCACCCGGCCTATGCCACTGCTATTGATCTCGTCGCTGGCGGCCGAAATCACTTCAGGTGCATACGCCTGCACGAAGCCCATCCGGAAATGCACTTCACCACTCGGTGTACGCGAGGAGTGAATCGAGGCCAGGCTGATGCCATGCCGCTCGAATACATGCAGCAGCTCACGCAATGAACCGGCGCGGTCCTCCGGCAGATGCACGCTCATCGCACGCTGGTCAGTCAGGTCCGCCAGCAGGTAACCGACCCGCTCGAAGCTGTAATTGCCATCGCGCAAAGTCTGCTCATCCACCGCGGCCTTGTTCTCGGCGAGGTACTGGCTACGGAACAGTGCCCGCGCGGCATCGTCGCCCTGCCCGACCAGACCGCGCAGCTGCTGCAGCTGCTGCAACAGGTGATCCAATACCTCGCCAGCATGCGGATTGCCGAACTGGATGTCTTCGTAGATCGCCGGGTTCAACGACAGAATGCGCGAGATCACCGCTGCATCCAGTTCAAAAGCAGCCGAGCGGTACGGCATCAATTCGCTCAGCGTGCCCAGCATCGGTGCGTACTCGCGCAGCACGCCGGCCTGGGCCAGATGCGTGGCATGCACCATCGCCTGCACCAACGCCATCACCCGATCGTGGTGCTCGGCGGTGCCGCGCACGCATTCGGCCTGCAGGGCGCTGCACAGTTCATCCAGCCACGCCTGCCACTGCGCATCCAGCCGCGCTTCGCAGACCACCATCACCCTGCCCTTCAAGGTCGGCGCCTTGGGTGGTGCGGTCATCGGGTGCAGGCCAGCGACCGACGCCTGCGACTCCAGCATCGCCGCCACCGGCTCAGCCTTGATCGAGGTAACGTCCAGCCACAGTTTGCCACGCTCACGTCCGGCTGACTGGCGGATGTAGTCGCGGATCAATGCGGGCGTATGCCGGATCGGTGCAGAGAACAGCAGCACATCGGCCTGTTCCAGCAACTGCTCCGGGGTCTGCGAGTCCGCATCGACAGGATCGTGGCCGATCACCTGCAAACCCATGCGCGATTCGAAGAAGCCTCGCAGCCAACGTCCAAAGGCACCGCCGCTACCGACGATGCCGATGACTGGACGCAGACTCACGCCAGACGCTCGGCGCGGAAGCGGTACGGGGTACCCAATGCAGCTGGTGCGGCCGCCAGCACGTCGAACTCTTCCACGCCAGTGGCCAGCGTCGCCTCCAGCGCCGCGTGCACGCCAGCTATAGCGCGGCTCACGCCGTCCTCGAAGCTATGGCCCTTGAGCAGGAAGGCTACCAGCAGCGACATCAGCACATCACCGGTGCCGGCCACATCCACCGGCAGATGCGGCGAGGTCCAACGCCAGATCTGCTCGCGGCCGATGGCCAAGGTCACCAACTCGCCCGGATCGCCGGATACCGAATGCGCAATCACCCATTCCGGGCCGCGCTCCAGCAGCTTGCGCGAGGCGGCGATGGCATCGTCCTGTTCCAATGCAGGCATGCCGGTCAGCCGCCCCAGCTCGAAGGCATTGGGCGTTACCAACCAGGCATGCGGCAACAGGCGTTCGATGAAGATCTTTTCCAGCCCAGGCTCAACGTAAGGGCCGGTATGGGTGTCACCGATAACTGGATCCAGGCAGTAACGCAGGTTCGGCGATTGCGGCAGTACTTCATCCAGCCAATCAGCAAACGCGGCGCCGTTGGCGACGCTGCCGAAGTAGCCGGATACCAGGGCTCCGGCCCGCTGCGGCAAGCCCCGCTCGGTTGCGCCCTGCAGCAGCTCGGCAAACCAGTCTGCAGGCAGCACGCGGCCGCGCAACGTCGCGTAGAACGGCGCGTTGCTCAACAGCGTGGTGGGGATTTCGGCGACGCGCAGGCCCAGGGCGCGCAGTGGCGGTACAGCCGCACTGTTGCCGGCATGGCCGTAGACCAATTGGGATTGCACGGAAATCACGTCCACCGGCGACGGCCCATCCGGGCGTTGCCGACGACCGTGCACGAGATGGCTATGGTCGACTTCGTTCATCGCCCTATTCTACGTCCGCAGGACAAGGCGCGACTGCATACGCTTGCGCGCGCAACCAATAGCAGATGGCATGACGAGGTAGTGCCGGCCCCGGCGACGGCGGGCGCCGTGTGACAGGCGACGGCGGAGCCCAATGCAGGCGGGGGCCGTCAGACCGTACCAGACCGCCGGCGTGGGCGGGGC
>NZ_JBXFWF010000079.1:0-19506 GCF_056854515.1 Stenotrophomonas sp. STEN063 | reverse complement strand
TCGGCCCCGCACCACCCCCGGCTTTTGTTGCGGGGTGGTCGCCCGGGGGCCCCCCGCCCGCCCAACCCCCGGCGGGCCGCCCGCCCGGGGCGCCGCCGCCGCTCCCACATGCCCAAAGTCGGGCAGCACTGCGCCGCGCCAAGGCGTAAAATGGTGGGCTGAACCCCCGCCAGCCTTCAGCAAGCGAGCAAGCCGTGACATCGATCAAGCAGGAAGACCTCATCCAGTCCGTCGCCGACGCACTGCAGTACATCTCGTACTACCACCCGGTCGACTACATCAAGAACCTCTCCGCTGCCTATGAGCGCGAAGAGTCGCCGGCGGCCAAAGAGGCCATTGCCCAGATCCTGATCAACTCGCGCATGTGCGCCGAAGGCCATCGGCCGATCTGCCAGGACACCGGCATCGTCACCGTGTTCCTGGAAATCGGCATGAACGTGCGCTGGGACGACGCCACCATGGGTGTCGAGGACATGGCCAACGAGGGCATCCGCCGCGCCTACGCCTACCCGGACAACAAGCTGCGCGCCTCGGTGCTGGCTGATCCGGCCGGCAAGCGCACCAATACCAAGGACAACACCCCGGGCGTGGTCAACGTCAAGGTCGTGCCGGGTAATACGGTCGATGTGATCGTCGCCGCCAAGGGTGGCGGTTCGGAGGCCAAGAGCAAGTTCGCCATGCTCAACCCATCCGATTCCATCGTCGACTGGGTGCTCAAGACCGTGCCGACCATGGGCGCTGGCTGGTGCCCGCCGGGCATGCTCGGTATCGGCATCGGCGGCACCGCTGAGAAGGCGATGCTGCTGGCCAAGGAATCGCTGATGGAGCCGATCGACATCACCGATCTGCAGGCCCGCGGCGCATCCAACCGTGCCGAAGAGCTGCGCCTGGAGCTGTACGAGAAGGTCAATGCACTGGGCATCGGCGCGCAGGGCCTGGGTGGCCTGACCACGGTGCTCGACATCAAGGTCAAGGATTTCCCGACCCACGCCGCCAACCTGCCCATCGCGATGATTCCGAACTGCGCCGCTACCCGCCATGCGCACTTCACCCTGGATGGCAGTGGCCCGGTGATGCTGGACCCGCCGTCGCTGGAAGACTGGCCCAAGCTTACCTACGACGCGTCCAAGGGCACCCGCGTCGATCTGGACAACATCACCCCGGAAGAAGTGGCTGCATGGAAGCCGGGCCAGACCCTGCTGCTCAACGGCAAGCTGCTGACCGGCCGCGACGCCGCGCACAAGCGCATGGTCGAAATGCTCAACAAGGGTGAGCAGCTGCCGGTGGACCTGAAGGGCCGCTTCATCTATTACGTCGGCCCGGTCGATCCGGTGCGTGACGAAGTGGTGGGCCCGGCCGGTCCGACCACCGCCACCCGCATGGACAAGTTCACCCGCCAGATTCTGGAGCAGACCGGCCTGCTGGGCATGGTCGGCAAGGCCGAGCGCGGCCCGGCGGCGATCGAGGCGATCCGCGACAACAAGTCGGCCTACCTGATGGCGGTTGGTGGCTCGGCCTATCTGGTGTCCAAGGCGATCAAGGCCTCCAAGGTCGTGGGCTTCGCCGACCTGGGCATGGAAGCCATCTACGAGTTCACCGTGCAGGACATGCCGGTGACCGTGGCCGTCGACTCCACCGGCGAATCGGTGCACAAGACCGGTCCGCGCGAATGGCAGGCCCGCATTGGCAAGATTCCGGTAATCGTCGAGTAATCGACCGCTGTCACTGGTGATGCCGCGACGGCCCGGGCTATGCTCGGGCCGTCGTCGTTTCCAGGGATTGTCCGATGCGCAGGTTTACATGGGTGCTTGTTCCGATGGTGTTGTTGCTTGCCGCCTGTGCGAGCGGCGGCGGTTGGCAGGGCGCGCCGCGCAACGATCCCGCAGCCTGCGTGACGTATTGCCAGAACGCCTATCAGCGCTGCAATGCCAACCCACGCAGTTACGGCGACTGTGGTGAAGCGAACCGCAACAATCAGTGTGACAAGATCGCCAATCCGGAGCTGCGCGGTGCCTGCCAGACTTCACAGGCGTTCTGCCAGAACAGGTCTGCCGCGTCGGTGTGTGGCGAACGCTTGAACAGTTGCATGAACAGCTGCAACTGAACCAGCCGATAGCTGCGACGCACCTGTAGTGCCGAGCCATGCTCGGCAGAGGCTTTCCCGGGAAGCCATCAAATCATCAGCTCCGCAGCCTACGACGCTGCCACGAAAGCACGGCGGCGCGGCGTCTGCTACCTCCCTTTGCCGCAGGCAAGGGGAGGGTTGGAGAGGGGTGCTTTTGATGTTTGCTGTTGCTGCAGCGGTTGCTTCATCAGCTTCGCGGCTTACGCCGCTCCTACAAGTGCGGTGTCTGGCCTGGTTAGAATGTGTTTTTCCAGCCGGGAACCCAGCGCATGTCGGTTGTTCTGTACGGATCGCAAAGCACTGCTTCATTGGTGGTGCATTGGCTGCTGATCGAGCTTGGTATCGCGCATGAGCTGCGCCAGCTGGATTTTGAGCGCGGCGAACAGAAGTCAGCGGAGTTCCTGGCGATCAATCCTGCCGGCCGCGTGCCTGCGCTGATCATGGATGGGCAGGTACTGACCGAGTCCGCTGCCATTGCCATGCATCTCGCCGATCTGCACCCGCAGGCAGGGCTGGCACCAGCGCCGGGCAGCGCCGCGCGCGGCGACTACTACCGCTGGATGTGTTTCTGCGTGTACACCTTGATGCCAGCCTATCGCGCCTGGTTCTATCCGCAGGAGCCGGCTGGTGAATTGCATGCAGAGGAAGTGAAGCAGCGGGCCCGGCTGCAGTTGGAAGCAGCCTGGCAGCAGATGGCTGATCATCTGGGTGCGCATGGCCCCCATGTTCTGGGCGATCAGCTGAGCGTCGTCGATTTCATGTTGACCATGCTGATGCGCTGGAGCCGCAACATGCCGCGTCCTAGCGACAGCTGGCCGGCGCTGGCTGCGCATGCAGCGCGGATGAAGGCGCGGCCGGCATTTGCCGAGGTTTATCGGCGTGAGGGGATCAGTGATTGGTTGTGAGCGTGACGGTGCGGTGACATTGGTGGCTTCGCGGCTTATGGCCCGAGGCCACCCAGCGCCGCCCCTACAAGAGCCGGGCGGATCGCTCAATCGACGTGGTCGTCGAACTTGCGTCCTCCCTGGAACGGCATCAGGTGCTGTTTGATGATGCCGTTGGGCACCGTCTCCAGCTTCATCACGCCATACTCCTGCGGCCATTGGGCTTGATCGCGCGGTAGCTTGAAGGTGCCCATCAGCATGTCCACCAGCGGCAGGTGGATGGCGTAGTTGACGTCGACATAGTCCTGCTGTCGGGCGTGGTGCCAGTGGTGGTAGCGCGGCAGTACCAGCAGGTATTCCAGCCAACCGAAGCGGATGCCGAGATTGGCGTGCGCCAACACCGCCTGCAGGCCGACCAGGATCACGTAGGCATTCACCGCCGGGGTGGAGAAGCCTAGGATCAGCAGCGGCAACAACACCGCACTGCGGGTCAGCACGATCTCGACAAAGTGCACGCGTGAGCCGGCCAGCCAGTCCATGTGCCGGCTGGAGTGGTGCACGGCGTGGAAGCGCCAGAGCCAGGGGATGTTGTGATACGCGCGGTGCAGCAGGGCCTGGGCCATGTCGGCGACAAAGACTGCGATCAGGAACTGTGCCCACACCGGCAGTGACTGGATGGCTGCCTTCAACGAGGGGAAGGCTGCCAGCCCGGCGATGGTCGAGGTGGAAGCGGTGACCAGGATCAGGATGAACTGCACCAGCACATGGCTCATGAAGAAGTAGGCCACATCGGTGCGCCAGCCGGGACGCAGCGGCGACAGCTCGCGTTTGCCCAGATAGCGCTCCAGCGGGACGAACACCAGCGCCGAGAAGAACAGCGACAGCACGAACCAATCCAGTCCCAGGGAGTACGGCGTCTGGCCGATGGCGTCGAATTGGACATTGGTGCCGCCGAGCAGCACCGCCAGAGTTGCCGTGCCGACGCCCAGGGTGGCGATGCGCTTGTTGCGATCGCGCAGGATCGCGACGGTTCCCATGATGAACGCAGCGGCCAGCCCGACCAGCAGCAGGTGGCGGGCAAACTGTTCGTTGTAGACCGCGCGGAACTCGCGGCTGGTCAGCAGTTCGGGGAAATGGAAACAGGCAACGGCCAGCAGGCTCAGGACTCCAAGCAGCGCGGAGCCGTAGGCAAAGAATGAACGGCGGGTACGGACCATTGCGGACTTCCTGTCTTTGATCGGCCGATTCTGCCTGCGTCTGCTGAACGGCGGTAGTGGCAGGCTGGGTTCGATAGCCATACTTCACGCCCGCTGCGCGGTTGAATGGGTAGCGTTGCCATGATCAAACGTTACGCTTGCACGGTGAATTGGCAGCAATGATCGGGAGTGAAGGGATGAGCGGATTGACGGTTCCGGTGAGCATGGCGGATCACGTCCAGGGCAGCCTGGATGCGCCGGTGGTACTGGTTGAGTATGCCGACTACCAATGCCCGTACTGCGGCGAGGCGTTTTCGCTGGTGAAGCGCCTGCAGCAGCGCTTTGGCGAAGGCTTGTGCCTGGTGTTCCGCAATTTCCCGCTGGTGCAGGCGCACCCTCAGGCGTTGCCAGCGGCGATCACTGCTGAGTATGCCGCCGACCATGGCAAGTTCTGGGAGGCGCATGACGCGCTGTTCCGCAGTCAGCAGCAGCTCGGCGAGGTGGTCTATCGCGAGCTGATGCGTGAGTTGGGCTTGCCGGAAGATGGGCTGGCCGCAGCGATGGACGACAGCAATAGTCTGCTGCGGATACAGCGTGATATCGAGAGCGGTATGCGTAGCGGTGTCACTGGCACGCCCAGCTTCTTCATCAATGGCGAATTGTTCCAGCCCAGGCAAAGCTTCGAAGAGCTCTACGACGCCATCGTCCAGGCCACTGCCAAGCGCAACTGAGGTTGCCTGGCGCACGCCAGGGCGGCGCCAGAGCAGGTGCTGCAGAGAGCGGGGCTCAGCCGATCAGGCTGAGCACGGTTTCCGGTGGGCGGCACAGGGCCGTGCCCTTGGCGGTACGCACGATGGGCCGGTTGATCAGCGCCGGGTGCTGGCTCATCGCTTCGACCAATGCAGCCTCGTCATCGAGTTTCGCGGCCAGCCCAAGCTCGGCAAAGGCGGTCTCCTTGCTGCGCAGCAAGTCGCGGGCAGGCATGCCCATGGCGTCCAGCAGCGTGCGCAGCTGGGCCGCCGTGGGCGGGTTGTCGAGGTAGTTGATGACCTCGACGTCGACACCTGCCTCCTGCAGCAGCGCCAGCGCGCCGCGTGAATTGGAACAGCGGTTGTTGTGCCAGATGGTCGCTTTCATTGTTCAGAACCACTCCAGCAGGGACACGCCAAGGCCGATGTAGGTGGCGCGGTGGTTGTAGTCGATCATGCTCTCGCCGTAGCCATCGAATACCTGCACATGGCCGCGCAGCAGCTTGTTGATCGGGAAGCCGTAGTCCATCTGCAGCGAGCCATGCGAACGATCACCGCTGCGCAATGAGTGGCGGCCGGTGATGGCCAGCTCATGGCCGTTGCGGTTGTAGACCAGGGTGGCGTCACCGCGGCCCATGTAGTCCTCGATGTCCGGATTGTTGTCGTCGCGTCGACCTTCCGGAATGCGGTACCAGGGGCGCAGCATGATCGCCCAGTTCTCACGGTCCAGGCCGACGTTCATCACCACCCGGTTCCAGCTGCGCGAAAGTGGATCGCTGCGGCCATTGGATTGATGGTTGAGGCTGAAGCCGGTCATGCGCCCGTTCCAGCCAAACAGCGAGTAGCCGTTGCGGAAGGTCAGCATCACCTCGGGTTCGTAGTTGGTTTCGCGGAACGGGCGCGACAGTTCACTGTTGTAGGCCTGCCAGCGCGAGCTCTGGGTATAGCCAACCCAGATATCGCCGTTGTCGCCGAACAGGTTCTCGGTGACCTTGGTCTTGAAGCTGAGCTGGAACTTCAGCTCTGTGCTGTCCAGCTCCTCGGCCTGGGTGACGGTGTTGTTGGGGTTGGGCGAGTGCGGCATCTCATTGGGCTTGCTGCTCCAGAAGGCCGGCAGCAGATACACCGGCTTGTAGGCGCGCAGTTGGAACAGGCCCAGCTTGGAGTCCTTGGCCAGCTCCCAGCGGCTGTCCAGCAAGGAGCCGCGGCCGGCATTGGCGGCTGCCGAATCCAGTTCGTCATGCGCGAACAGCTCGTTGCGGCGTGGTAGTGGCTGGTCCAGTTCCTTGGCGGTGGCCTTGGCCTCCTTGCGCGCCTGCTGTGCAGCGGCGGCCGCGGCATCGGCTGCACGGGTGTCGGTGGGGGTGCGGCCGAGTGCGCTGTCGTAGCAGGCCAGGCGGGTGGCATCGGTCTCAAGCGCGAAGCAGGCCTGCGGCGAGGCGGGGGTTGGCATCGATTCCTGCGCGAGAGCCGAAGCGCTGGTACCGCTCAGGATGAGCAGCAGGGCATGGCGAAGAGCGTGTGTTTGCATGGATTCCATCCGGTCGCTGTGGGGTGGCCGGGCCGGGGCAATCGGGGAAATTGCACGCCGGCAGCAGTGGCAAGTTGAGGATTGTCGGTGATTACCCTGTCCACGTGGAGTCAGGGTGGCGTTCAGAAGAACCAGGCAATGGCGAACACGCCGACCATGGCGACTGCCAGGCCCAGCTTGAGTGCGACCCCGAGGACGATGCCCAGCCAGGTGCCGAGGCCGACCTTGGTGGCCTGGCCGAGCTGGCGGCCGTGCAGGTACTCACCGCCGAGGGCGCCGAGGAACGGACCCACGAACAGGCCGATCGGCATGAAGAACAGGCCGACCACCGTACCTATCGCCGAGCCGATCAGGGCCAGCTTGCTGGCGCCCACCTTCCTGGCGCCGGCGACGGTGCAGATCACATCCACGATGATCGAGATGACCGTCAATACACCCAGTACCACCAGGGGCAGCCAGCCCACCCGGTTGAAGCCGTCGCCCCAGGCGGCCAGCAGCAAGCCGACGAACACCAGCGGTACCCCCGGCAGCGCGGGCAGGATGATGCCGGCTATGCCGACCAGAACCAGCAGGGCGCCTACCAGATAGAAGATGAATGAATAGTCCATGTGTGCTCTGAAGGGGGTCGTATAGGGGTTGACTTTAATGCATGTGCCGGTGTTGCAATTTATTTAGCCCCGAGTTAAGTTGCAGCCGCTGAGCTTGGCAAGGTCACCGTGAATCGTGGCCTGATGGGTAGATCCAAGGATTTGCTGCATCGCTGCACCTCGCTTCCTCCTTGCAACCAGCCGCCTCACCGGGCGTAACCATCAAACGAAAGAGCTACAGGGAGTAAGTCGAGATGTCTGATCGCGAAACCGGTACCGTCAAGTGGTTCAACGACGCCAAGGGCTTCGGCTTCATCAGCCGCGAAAATGGTGAGGACGTGTTCGTGCACTTCCGCGCCATCCAGACCGATGGCTTCAAAAGCCTGAAGGAAGGCCAGAAGGTCACCTTTACCGTTGTGCAGGGCCAGAAGGGCCTGCAGGCTGACGCCGTACAGCCGGCCTGATCCGGCGGTCGTACAGTTAAAAGAAAGGCCCGCGCAAGCGGGCCTTTCTCCGTCAGTGGTGACGGGAACGGCTCAGCGGAGCACCACGCGGCCGTTGACCACGCGCACATAGGTGTTCTCGCGGATACCGCCCAGGTCCTTCTGGTTGACCACGATCACGCGGCCATCGTCCATGCGCACCTGGATGTCATACGAGTTGCCGGTGACGTTCTGCTGGATCTTGTTACCGGCCATGGCGCCACCAACCGCGCCTGCGACGGCGGCGATGTTCTGGTTGCCCTTGCTGCCGCCGGTCTTGTCGGAGATCTCGTGGCCTGCGACTGCGCCGACGATGCCGCCGAGAATGGCACCGGTTGCGCTGGGCGCAGTGCGGCCGGAGGCGACGGTATCGATGCGGGTGACGATGCCGCAATCGGTGCAACGGTTCTGGTTGTAGCCGTTGTTGTTGCCGTAGTTACCACCATTGTTGTAGCCGCCGTTGTTGTAGCCACCACCGTAACCGGGGGAGGTTGCGCAACCGGCCAGCGCCAGACTGGCAATTGCGCCTGCAGCGATCAGTTGGATCTTCATGGTGTTTCTCCTTGCCAGATTGAAAGTGGGTACAACTGAGTGACCCGCGGCGAAGATCCTGCGGTTTTGCATGTGAATGGAGGGCCAATCACATGTGAAAACGCAGTTTGCTTACTTGAAGTCCTGATGGCACGACTTGCAGTCGCTGCCGATTTTTTGCACCGCAGCAGCCAACGTGGCGCAATCTGCAGGCGGCTTGGCCAGTGCATCGTTCAAGGTGGCGCGGAAGCGGCTGGCGTGCTGCTGGAAGCGCTCGTCATCGTGCAGACCCGGGAAGGCGGTCTCCAGGTCGTTGGCCAGTGCCCGCAGTGTCTGCAGGCGTGGTGTGCTGTCGGTGACGCTGCAACGGTTCTGCTTCCGGCTCTCATCCAGCAATTGGGCCTGCTTGGCCATCACCGTCATCAGACTGTCCGGGAAGTGATCCTGGCGGGCCTGGATGGCGCGCATCCCCATCACGGTGGCGATCACCCCGATCAGCAGGCCGGCGAGCAGGACGAACAGGTAGCGTGAGGCTTTGGACGGGGGGCGGACGGGTGCTGGGTCGGACATTGCGTTGGCTCCAGGCTACGTGGCAAAGGGGTTCGACTGCCGGGCATTATGCAGCGGCACAAGCGAAGCCCGTGTCATCGTGCCGATGGTCGGCTCGCCGCCATGCCGGGGCAGGCCGTAAAATGCGCCGATGAAAGAAGAATTGCGTGAGCGCTTTGCCGGTATCGACCGGCTGTACGGGGCAGGCACCATCACCCATCTGAGCGGCTGCAAGGTCGCCGTGGTTGGCATGGGTGGGGTCGGCTCGTGGATCGTGGAAGCGCTGGTGCGCTCGGCGGTGGGCCACCTGAGCCTGATCGACGCCGACGATATCTGCGTTTCCAACACCAACCGACAGCTGCCGGCGATGGCCGGGCAATACGGTCGCAACAAGTCTGTGGCGATGGCCGAGCGCTGCCGTGCGATCAACCCGGATGTCCAGGTCGAGGCGGTGGAATCGTTCCTGACCCCAGCCAACATGGCCGAGTTGCTGGACCGTGGTTTTGATCTGGTGATCGACGCCTGTGACAGCTTCCGGGTGAAGGTCGAGACCATCGCCTGGTGCCGCCGGCGCAAGCTGCCGATGATCACCATTGGTGCGGCTGGCGGGCGTACCGATCCAACCCTGGTACGGGTGCGCGACGTATCGCGTACCGAGCATGACGCGATGATGGCGCTGATCCGCAAGAAGCTGCGCAGCGAGTTCAACTTCCCCAAGAGCGCAAAGCGCTACTTCGGCGTGCCGGCGGTGTATTCGCTGGAGAACGTGAAGTACCCGCAGGCCGACGGCAGCGTCTGTGGCATCCGCCCGAATCTGGGCCCGGACGAGGCCTTGAAGCTGGATTGCGGCGGCGGTCTTGGCGCGGCAACGCATATCACCGGTGCGTTCGCATTCGTGGCGGTGGGCAAGGCGCTGGAGATGCTGTTGAAGAACCGCGCGTAAAAGCCTGAGAGCGGTTGTGGTTTGTGGGAGCGGCGTCAGCCGCGAAGCTGGCATCGATGAAGTCGCCAGCATGTTTGCAATCTGACCGATCCGTGGCTTCGTGGCTGCCGCCGCTCCCACAATCGGACCTATAACCCGAACAACCGCTTTGCGTTGGCGGTGGTCTGCACTGCGATATCCGCCGCAGACTGCTGCCGCAGCTCAGCGACCGTGTCGAGGATCTGCCGTAACCGCGCGGGCTCGTTGCGTTGGCCGCGGATACCTGCATCCGGCTGATCCGGAGCATCGGTTTCCAATAACAGAAACTCCAACGGCATCTGCGTCACCAGGCCACGCAAACGATTGGCGCGGGTATAGGTGATGGGGCCGCCCAGGCCGATCATGAAGCCCAGCTCCCATAGCTGCCTGGCCTGCTCCGGACTGCCGGAAAAGCTATGCACCACGCCGCTGAGTCCGCCAACGCGGCGGATGCGCAGGATTACCTCATCCAGGGCGCGGCGCGCATGCACGATCAGTGGCAGCTGGGCGTCCCGTGCCAGTTCCAGTTGGCCCTGGAAATACAGGCGCTGTGCTTCCGGATCGAGATCGTCGACGAAGAAGTCCAGCCCGCATTCACCGATGGCACAGGGTGACTCGCGTTCCACCCAGTCGCGCAGCTGCTGCAGGTGTTCGGCACGGTGCTCCGGCAGGAACATCGGGTGCAGGCCGTAGGCCGGATGCAGGCCTGCATCCGCTGCGCACACCTCGCGCAGTTTGGGCCAACTGGCTGCGGTCACCGCCGGCACGATCTGCACACCCACGCCGCTTGCACGGGCACGGGCGATCACCGCCTTGCGGTCAATGTCGAATTCAGCTGCATCCAGATGGCAGTGGCTGTCGATCAGCTGCACGGCTCAGCGCTTGCCCGGCAGTATCGGCGGCTCGGCCGGGTCCTTGCGTCGCTTCCAGTTGGCGAGCAGCAAGGTGCTCAGGCCAAACAGGATCTCATCGACAAACGGAATCGGGTCGGGCAGCAGCATGCTGATGACGAACAGCGCACCGGTCAGCTTGAACAGGGTGGGGTAGCGCAGCTTGCGTGCCCATTCCAGAAACGGCGATAACATCATGCTCGACATGGCGTATCCAGATGAAAAGGGTTCAGACTGTCCCGTAGATCAGGCCCAGCAGCCTGAATATTGCGACGAGTTGAATGATTTCGATAGGGAGCTGACAGAAATACTGGCCTCTGTTCAGCTTATCCATGCTGGAATCCTCCCAACACACACGCGGGCAGCCGCACGGAGACAGATCATGAAGAGCACAACCACGACCGTTTTGGTTGCCGCCGGCGCGTTGCTGGTAGGTGGCATCGCCACCGCCGCCTTCATGCAGGGCCGCGACAAGGCCAGCACTGCCCCGCTGGTCGAGGGCGCCCGCCCGGTGCTGGACAACTCGCCATTGGTGGACGATGCCGCCGTCACCGGCAAGGTGGAGACGCCGGTCGAGCCGCAGCTGCAGTACGCCGACGTGCTCAAGGTCGCTCCGGTGACCCAGAAGGAACGCGTCTACGGCACGGTCACCGGCAGCGATCCGATCCGCGAAACCTCCACCACCAGCACCCCGCACGAAGTCTGCGAGGACGTGGTGGTGCAGGAGCGCCTGCCCGAGCGTGACGGCAATGTTGGCGGTACGGTCGCCGGTGCGCTGATCGGCGGTCTGCTCGGCAACCAGGTTGGCGGCGGTAACGGCAAGAAGGCAGCTACCGCGGCAGGTGCCGTGGCGGGTGGCGTGATCGGCAACCAGGTGGACAAGCGTCACGTAGGTGGTCGCGTGGTCAACCGCACCGAGCGCCAGTGTCACACCGAACAGCGCACCGCCGAGTCCAGCCGTATCACCGGCTACAACGTCAGCTACCGCAAACCCGATGGCAGCACCGGCACGATGCGCATGGACAGCCGTCCGGGTGAGCGCGTGTCGCTGGGCAACGCCAACCAGACCATCGGTTATGACGTGACCTATCGCTATGAGGGCGCGGAGAAGACCGTGCGCATGCAGGACAAGCCGGCCAGTGATCGCCTGCCGGTGATCGACGGTCAGTTGGTCACCCAGACCGCAGCGATGGCGCCGGCGGACAGCCGCCAGTAAGCATCGCAAGCTGTAAACCTGCTTGTTTCAGCAGTTGAATCACCGGAATCCGATGCCAGACCTCTGGCATCGGATTTTTTATTGCTTTGTGGGAGCGGCGTAAGCCGCGAAACCCGCACGCTTTCAGGCGGCGCGAATACCGCTCTAGGGAGCGAACAGTGTCAGCTTCGCGGCTTACGCCGCTCCCACAAACAGTTACCAGCCGGGTATCGGCGGTTTGACCGGCAGGGGTAGCAGGCGCAAGCTCGGCGTCCTTGTTTACCTGCACACAGGAACCGCGATGAGTGTTTTCGACCTGCGACTGGAAACCGAGCGCCTACTGCTGCGACCACCGGCTGCCGAAGACTTCGAGGCCTTCTCTGCCTTCTGCGCCGATCCCCGGACCATGCAGCATCTCGGCGGAGTGCAACCACCTTCGGTCGCGTGGCGCAGCCTGGCGGCGCTGACCGGCAGTTGGCAGCTGCTCGGGTATTCGATGTTCTCGGTGATCGAAAAGAGCAGCGGACGCTGGATCGGGCGGGTCGGGCCGTGGCAGCCGCATGGCTGGCCGGGCACCGAAGTGGGCTGGGGCATCGCTTCGGAATTCTGGGGCCGTGGTTATGCGCCGGAAGCAGCGCGGGCGAGCATCGACTGGGCGTTCGATGCGCTGGGTTGGCAGGAAGTGATCCATACCATCGTGCCGGCCAACACCAGTTCGGTGGCGGTGGCGCAAAAGCTGGGCGCCACCTTGCTGCGGCAGGCGCGCTTGCCGGCGCCCGCCGATATCGAGGTGGATGTGTGGGGCCAATCCCGCCAGCAGTGGATGTCGCAACGCTGAGAGCAGCACTTTGCTGCGGTCGCAGCTTTACCGCGATGCCTGTGATCCGTTCAGATGGAGGCTGTCGTCTGCCATTCGGTAGCGGGGAGCGGATCAGTGAGTTTTTCGGGTGCTGGGTTGCGGGTGTATGGCATGTCCACGTCGGGCAACTGCCACAAGGTGCGACTGCTGCTGGAGCAGATGGGGACGCGCTATGAATGGGTCGAGGTCAACAGCGCCGAAGGCCAGACCCGCACTCCGGAGTTCCTCGCCCTCAACCCCAACGGGAAGGTGCCGCTGGTGCAGCGTGCCGATGGGCGGGTACTGACCGAATCCAATGCCATCCTGTTCTGGCTGGCCGAAGGCACGCCGTATCTGCCAAGTGATGGATGGCAGCGGGCGCAGGCCTTGTCGTGGATGTTCTTCGAGCAATACAGCCATGAGCCTTACATCGCCGTTGCGCGTTTCATCAGCATCTGGACGCCTACCGATTCGCCGCGCCGCGCTGAACTGCCGCGCCTGCGTGAGCGCGGCCATGATGCGCTGGCAGTGATGGAGCGCCACCTGCAGGGCAATCCCTGGTTCACCGGCCCCGACTACGGCGTGGCCGATATCGCGCTGTTTGCGTATACCGCTGTCGCCGAGGATGGTGGCATTGCCCTGTCCTCGTATCCGGCGATCCAGCGCTGGTTGCAGGCGGTGCAGGCCCAGCCCGGCTTCATGCCGATACTGGCTGGCTGAGCGTTCCTTGTTGATGCTTGATTCCGTTGTCTCACCTGTTTGCTGTGGAGTCTGTCTGCATGTTTGCTCGTGTACCGAATCCCATCCCGGCCCGCATGAAGGGCTTGAACCGCGCTGAGATCTGCGACACCAATTTCATCGAATTCGTCGGCGCGCTGCCGCCTGGCCCGGAGCGGGGGCCGCAGCCGGCCGCACCCATACTGCCAGGCAGCACGCTGGATGCGCAGAGCTTCCGTGAGTTGTTCGAGTCGCAGTTGATCAGTCGCCATCTGGACCTGATGGCACGCGTGCTGCGCGTGCAGAACAAGGTCTTCTACACGATTGGCTCCTCCGGCCACGAAGGCAATGCGATGGTGGCGCGCGCCGCCAGGCACACCGATCCGGCCTTCCTGCATTACCGTTCCGGCGGCTTCATGGCCGAGCGCTTCCGCAAGCTGCCGGGCATGGACCCGGTGATGGATTCGGCGCTGTCGTTTGCAGCCAGCAAGGACGATCCGGCCAGCGGTGGCCGTCACAAAGTGTGGGGCAGCAAACCGTTGTGGGTGCTGCCGCAGACGTCGACCATCGCTTCGCACCTGCCCAAGGCGCTGGGCACGGCGATGGCTATCGAAGCGGGCAAGCGACTGGGGCAGGGCCTGCCGATTCCCGATGACAGCATCACCATCTGTTCGTTCGGCGATGCGTCGGCCAATCACGCCACCGCCCAGACCGCGTTCAATGCGGCGGCGTGGAGCAGCTTCCAGAAGCTGCCGGCGCCCGTGCTGTTCGTCTGCGAGGACAACGGCATCGGCATCTCGGTGAAGACCCCGGAAGGTTGGATCGCCGAGAGCTTCCGGCATCGCCCGGGGCTGGATTACTTCCATGCCGATGGTCTGGATCTGGTCAACGGTTATGCCGACGTCCAGCGCGCGGTCGAGCACTGCCGACGCACGCGGCGGCCGACCTTCCTGCACCTGCGCACCACGCGGCTGATGGGCCATGCCGGTACCGATTTCGAGATCGAATGGCGCGCACTGGAGGAGTTGTGCGCGGTGGAAGCAGGCGATCCGCTGCTACGTTCGGCGCAGGTTGCGGTGGAGTCCGGGCTGATGGACAAGGCCGAAGTGCTGGCCTTGTACGAACACACTCGCCAGCGCTGTTTCGCTGCCGCCGAAGATGCCGACAAACGCCCGCGCCTGACCGCGCTGCAGGATGTGATCGCGCCGCTGGCGCCGTATACGCCGGACAAGGTGCAGTCTGAGGCGGCGCGCGCCGATTACAGCGAACGACGCCTGCAGGTGTTCGGCAGCGAGGCTGGCTTGCCGGAGATCCAGCCGGCCAAACATCTGGCAGTGCAGATCAACCAGGCGCTGCACGATCTGTTCGCCAAGTACCCCGAGACCTTGCTGTTCGGCGAGGACGTGGCGCAGAAGGGCGGCGTCTACACCGTCACCAAGGGACTGCAGAAGGCTTTCGGCCCGCGTCGGGTGTTCAATACCCTGCTCGACGAAACCATGATCCTGGGCATGGCCCAGGGCTTCGCCAACATGGGTATGCTGCCACTGCCGGAAATCCAGTACCTGGCCTATCTGCACAACGCCGCCGACCAGGTGCGCGGCGAGGCCTGCTCGCTGCAGTTCTTCTCCAATGACCAGTACCGCAACCCGATGCTGATTCGCATCGCCGGGCTGGGCTATCAGAAAGGCTTTGGCGGGCACTTCCACAACGACAACTCGATCGCTGCCATCCGCGATATCCCGGGTCTGGTGGTTGGTTGCCCATCGCGCGGCGATGATGCCGCAGCAATGCTGCGCACGCTTGCGGCCCTGGCCAAGGTCGACGGGCGGGTCTGCGTGTTCCTGGAGCCGATCGCGCTGTACATGACCAAGGATCTGCATGCCGCTGGCGATGGCCAATGGCTGTTCCCGTATCCGGCGCCGGATCAGGCACTGACGCTTGGCGAGGGCAGGGTTTACGGCGAAGGCAATGATGACTTGCTGATCATCAGCTACGGCAACGGCGTACCAATGGCATTGCGCGCTGCCAGGACCATCGAGCAGCAGCACGGTTGGAAAGTGCGGGTGGTCGATCTGCGCTGGTTGGTGCCGCTCAATGCCGGCTATATCGCCGGGCAGGCGAAGGGCGCGAAGCGCATCATCGTGCTCGACGAAGGTCGCCAGAGTGCCGGCGTGGGCGAGGGCGTGATCACCGCCCTGGTTGAAGCCGGCCATGGCCAGGTGCCGCTGCGCCGGGTGACCGGTGTGGATACCTATACACCGTTGGCTGGTGCGGCCTTGCTGGTGCTGCCGGGTGATGCTGATGTGGTGGCAGCGGCGGCGGAGTTGGTGTGAGCAGCTGGTGTTTGTTTGTGGGAGCGGTGTAAACCGCGAAGCTGGCAATGCTGAAATTACCAACACACCTGCGACCTGACTGATCCGTGGCTTCGCGGCTGACGCCGCTCCTACAGATCTACCCCCTCCCTTTGGCGTAGCCAAGGGGAGGGTTGGGGAGGGGGTGGCTTTTGGGGTTGTCGGGAGCTCCGAGCCTCGCGGCTCTGCTCCCTCCCTTTGGCGTAGCCAAGGGGAGGGTTGGGGAGGGGTGGGCTTTTGGGGGTTGTCGGGAGCTGCGAGCCTCGCGGCTTACGCCGCTCCCACAAAAAGGCCAAAACCAGCGCCACCTCACAGACAAACAAAACCCCGCCAAGGCGGGGTTTTGTCGTCATGCAGCAACAGCCAGATCAGCTATTGGCTTTCAGCTTGGCCAGGCGCAGCCAGGTGTCGACCACGGTATCCGGGTTCAACGACACCGACTCGATGCCTTCCTGCATCAGCCACTCGGCCAGATCCGGGTGATCGGACGGGCCCTGACCGCAGATGCCGACGTACTTGCCCTTGGCACGTGCGCTCTTGATCGCCATCGACAGCAGTTTCTTGACCGCGAGGTTACGCTCGTCGAACAGGTGCGCGACGATCGAGGAATCGCGGTCCAGGCCCAGGGTCAGCTGGGTCAGGTCGTTGGAGCCGATCGAGAAGCCGTCGAAGATCTCGAGGAATTCATCGGCGAGCAGCGCGTTGGACGGCACTTCGCACATCATGATGATCTTCAGCCCGTTCTCGCCCTGCTTCAGGCCATTGGCGGCGAGCACTTCCACCACCTTGCGGCCTTCTTCCAGGGTGCGAACGAATGGGATCATCACCCACAGGTTCTCCAGGCCCATTTCGTTGCGCACGCGCAACACGGCCTGGCACTCCAGCGCGAAGGCCTTGGAGAAGCTCGGGTCGACGTAGCGGCTGGCGCCGCGGAAGCCGATCATCGGGTTCTCTTCGTGCGGCTCGTAGTTGTTGCCGCCGATCAGGTTGGCGTACTCGTTGGACTTGAAGTCCGACAGGCGCACGATCACTGGGTTCGGTGCGACCGACGCGGTCAGGGTGGCGATGCCCTCGGCCAGACGGTCAACATAGAAGCTCACCGGATCCTTGTAGCCGGCAATCTTCTCGTCGATCTTCTTCTTGGTGGCAGCGTCCTGGCGGTCGTATTCCAGCAACGCATTCGGGTGAATGCCGATGTGGCTGGCGATGATCATTTCCAGGCGGGCCAGGCCGATGCCGGCGTTCGGCAGCTGGCCGAAGTCGAAGGCACGTTCCGGGTTGGCCACGTTCATCATGATCTTCAACGGTGCCGGCGGCATGTTGCCCAGATCGGTGGTCGTGCGGTCAAAGGCCAGTTTGCCGGCGTAGATGAAGCCGGTGTCGCCTTCGGCGCAGCTGACGGTCACTTCCTGGCCGTCCTGGATCAGCTGGGTCGCATTGCCCGAGCCGACCACGGCCGGCACGCCCAGCTCACGCGCGATGATCGCGGCGTGGCAGGTACGGCCACCGCGGTTGGTGACGATGGCCGACGCGCGCTTCATCACCGGCTCCCAATCGGGGTCGGTCATGTCGGCGATCAGCACGTCGCCCGGCTGCACGCGGGCCATGTCGTCCAGCGACTTGACCACGCGGGCCACGCCAGCGCCGATCTTGGCGCCGACGGCGCGGCCTTCGGCGATGACTTCACCCTTTTCCTGCAGCGCGTAGCGCTCGATCTGGGTGGCCTTGGCGCGCGACTTCACGGTTTCCGGGCGCGCCTGGACGATGAACAGCTTGCCGCTGACGCCGTCCTTGGCCCACTCGATGTCCATCGGGCGGGCGTAATGCTTTTCGATGACCAACGCCTGCTTGGACAGTTCCTGCACGTCCTCATCGCTGATCGAGAAGGTATTGCGCACTTCGACCGGGGTGTCCTCGATCTTGACGCGCTCGCCCGGGACGTCCGAATAGACCATGCGGATCGCCTTGGAACCCAGCGAGCGGCGCAGGATCGCCGGCTTGCCGGCATGCAGGCTGGGCTTGTAGACGTAGAACTCGTCCGGATTGACCGCGCCCTGCACGACCATTTCGCCCAGGCCAACCGAAGAGGTGACGAACACCACATCGCGGAAGCCGGACTCGGTGTCCAGGGTGAACAGCACGCCGGAGGAGCCGACGCCCGAGCGCACCATCAGCTGCACGCCCGCGGACAGGAACACGTCTTCGTGCTTGAAGCCGTGGTGGACGCGGTAGGCGATGGCGCGGTCGTTGTACAGCGAGGCGAACACTTCCTTGACCTTGTGCACGACGTCGTCGGCACCGGTCACGTTGAGGAAGGTTTCCTGCTGGCCGGCAAACGAAGCGTCCGGCAGATCTTCGGCGGTTGCCGAGGAGCGCACGGCAACGGCGATGTCACCGCCACCATTCTCGGCGCTCAGCTTGGCGTAGGCGTCACGGATGTCCTTGTCCAGCTGCGGCTGCAGCGGGGCATCGATCACCCAGCCGCGGATTTCCTTGCCGGCAACGGTCAGGGCGGCGACATCTTCCACGTCCAGCGTGGCCAGCTTGTCGAAAATGCGCTTGGACAGGTCGTTGTGGGCAATGAAGTCCTTGAACGCTTCGGACGTGGTTGCGTAACCACCGGGGACGGAGACCCCCAGACCGGCAAGATTGCCGATCATCTCCCCGAGTGAGGAGTTCTTGCCACCTACGCGGGCCAGGTCGGCCAAGCGCAGCTCATGCAACCACAGGATATTCTCGTTCAAGCGCGATGCTCCGTTGAGGCCATCGCCCGTGGCGGGCTTGGGATGGCCACGTCCGTAGGAAGAAGCCAATATGATGCAGTGCACACCGAAGCCGCACAAGCTTGTGACAATACTTTGTCTTGTGCTTGTCTTTTTCGGGACAGGCTAGGCCATCACGCTTGACCCGAGGTCAGGATCACACTCTGAAGGGAGCTTTCATGACGGCAATCCGGCCGGTTTTCTATGTTTCCGACGGCACCGGCATTACTGCCGAGACCGTCGGCCACAGCCTGTTGACTCAGTTCAATGGCTTCAGTTTCGTTACTGATCGCATGTCGTTCGTCGACGATGCCGACAAGGCGCTCGAGGCGGCGGCGCGTATCCGGGCCGCCGGGGAGCGCTACCAGGTGCGCCCGATCGTGATCAGTTCCTGCGTGGATTCCAGCCTCGGCTTGATCCTGGAAGAGAGCGGGGCCCTGGTCCTGGATGTCTTCGCCCCATTCATCGGGCCGCTGGAACAGGAGCTGAGCGCTGCCAGGCACTCCAAGGTGGGCCAGGCGCACGGCATGGTGGATTTCGATACCTACCATCGCCGCATCAACGCGATGAATTTTGCGCTGAGCCACGATGATGGCATCGCGGTGAATTACGACGAGGCCGATGTGGTGCTGGTGGCGGTGTCGCGCGCCGGCAAGACCCCGACCTGCATCTACCTGGCGTTGCACTACGGCATCCGCGCGGCCAATTACCCATTGACCGAGGAAGACCTGGAGCAGGATCGCTTGCCGCCACGCCTGCGTCCGTACCGCAACAAGCTGTTCGGGCTGACGATCGATCCCGAGCGACTGCAGCAGATCCGCCAGGAGCGCCGCCCCAATTCGCGCTATGCCAGCTTCGAGACCTGCAAGCGCGAAGTCACCGCCGCCGAGACCATGTTCCGCATGGAGCGGATCCCGACCCTGAGCACCACCCACACCTCGATCGAAGAGATCTCCAGCAAGGTGCTGAGTACATTGAGCCTGCAGCGGGAGATGTTCTAAGCCAAAGGGCACTGGAACAACCAACGGTAGTGGGGGGGGGGGGGGGGGCGGGGGGGGGGCGGGGGGGGGCCCGGCCCCGGCGGCGCGGGGCGGGAGGGGGGGGGGGGGGGGGGGGGGCGGCGGCGCGCCGCGCCCGCGGGCCGGCGGGGCGAGGGGG
>NZ_JBXFWF010000078.1:0-19678 GCF_056854515.1 Stenotrophomonas sp. STEN063 | reverse complement strand
CGTCCTTGGGTGGTTTGGTTATTTACGTTACTCGCGCGGCGGGCTGTGGGCCCGCCACTACATGTCGTTGCCCGCGCAACCACACCCACGCTCCAGCCCACACCTCTGGCACACTCGCGCTTCCACCAACACGGAAGTCGCCGCCATCGCCCGCCAGATCACCCGCACCCGCATCGCCGCCTTCGCGCTCATCACCCTGAGCAGCACCACACTGGCCGCCGACACCTTCATCGCCCGCGACCACGTCAGCGATGGCACCTTCACCACCGGCATCGAAGGCCCGGCGACCGGCCCGGATGGCGCGTTGTATGTGGTCAACCTCGGCAAGGACGGCACCATCGGCCGCGTCGATGAAACCGGCAAGGCAACGTTGTTCCTCACCCTGCCCGAAGGCAGCATCGGCAACGGCATCCGCTTCGGCAGCGATGGCACGATGTATATCGCCGACTACCCGCGTCACAACATCCTGCGCGTGGCACCAGGCTCAACCAGCGTCAGCGTGTTCGCGCATCTTGCAGACGCGCACCAGCCCAACGACATCGCCCTCGCCCCCGACGGCACGCTTTACGCCAGCGATCCCAACTGGTCCAGGGCCGATGACGGCCAGCTGTGGCGCATCGACCGCGATGGCAGTGTGCGCCTGCTCGAAACCGGCATGGGCACCACCAATGGCATCGAGGTCAGCCCCGATGGCCAGCGCCTGTACGTCAACGAAAGCGTGCAGCGCACTGTCTGGGTCTACGACCGTGCCGCCGACGGCAGCATCAGCAACAAGCGCCTGCTGATCCGCTTCGATGACCACGGCATGGATGGCATGCGCTGCGACGCCGACGGCAATCTCTATATCGCCCGTTACGACGCCGGGGTGATTGCGGTGGTGGCGCCGGACGGCAAGCTGCTGCGGGAAGTGCCGCTCAAGGGCCGCAAGCCCAGCAATCTTGCTTTCGGTGGCAGCGATGGCCGCCAGGTCTTCGTCACCCTGCAGGACCGGGGGGCGGTGGAAACCTTCCAGGCCGACCGGCCCGGCCGTGAATACGGCTTGAGAGCATCAGCCAACCCCTGAGGACGCCAGTCTCAGCTGCTGCAATCCATATCAGGCATGCTGTAGGCCATGGGAGGAACCGCAATGCACAGCATCGAACTGAAGGACCCGGCCGGCTTCGGCAATGAGTTTCTGCGACTGACCCTGATGCAGGGTTTCCAGTCGCTGACCAAGCGCGACCTTGAACTGCTGATTTTCGTATTGATCGAACGCGACGGCGCCATCAATCGCAGCGACTCCAATGCTGCCGTCGCCCTGCAGCTGCGGGTCACCCCCGCCAAGGTCAAAGGCCTGCGCCGCGATGGCTATGCACGCTGGCGGGCCCTGGTACCCGAAGAAGGCGACAGCGCCCTGCAGCGCATCGTCGCGGCGGTGCTGACCGAGGCCAACCTGCGCTCCGGGGCAAAGCACGTCAGCGAGCGCAGCCGCAAGGAAGGCTTCCTCGCCATCCGCATCGAGCATCCCGACGATGCCCAACGCTTCGAACAGGCCATCCTCGATGTCGGCGCGATCCCGGTTTACGAACGTAACCGCGAAGTGGTCGCAGTGCGCTTCGACACCCTGCTCAACATCGCCGAACGCTGGAACTACCTGCAGCCCGATCCGCAGGCCACGCTGGACGCCTTGAAGAAGCTGGCCCCAGCCTCGGAAGAAGTCGCCGACCTGCTGAAGAAGGATGTCACCCAGCTGCGCTGGGTCGATCTGCGGCGCGCGCTCAACAGCCTGGGCGCGAAGGCGATCAGTTCCACCGCCGAAGGTGGCTTGAAGGGCCTGCTGAAACTGGTCTTCCCGTTCATTCCGGGCTGAGCGGTTGGCCCGTTCAGCTGCAGCGCACTACCATCACCATTGCCGCCACCTGCGTGGCGGAACCTGCTTCCACCATCGATGAGTCGTGCCATGCCCGCGTTTCGTATTGCCCTGCCATTGGCGTTTGCCATCCTGCTGCCCATTGCCACCAACGCCCAGACCGTGCCGCGCCCTGAGCCTGCGGTCAGCATGCCGTTGAACGATGCGCCGGTGCATGTGCGCGAGCAATCGCTGTCCACTGGCAAGGTCACCCATTCCACGCAGATCCTGATGCCTACCGATCAGGCCCAGGTCACGGTGCGTTCGATCCAGCCGGACAGCGTGATCGGCAATTACCGCATCGACTTCGACGCGATGGATGTGGATGGCGATGGTTTCATCAGCCGCGAGGAAGCGCAGGCCAATCCGGCCCTGGCTGACGAATTCAATGCCTTGGATACAGCGCGGCGCGGCAAGCTGTCGCGCGAACAGTTGGCCGGCTGGCTGCGCTAAGGCATCACCTGTAGTGCCGAGCCATGCTCGGCATGCGCTTCACCTGTAGTGCCGAGCCGTGCTCGGCATGCGCTTCACCTGTAGTGCCGAGCCGTGCTCGGCATGAGCGTTACCGGAAAGGCCCCTGCCGAGCATGGCTCGGCACTACATTGGGATTGCTGGTAAAGCCTCTTGCCGAGCATGGCTCGGCACTACCTTGCCTACAGGCCGGAGGCGCGCTTCCAGAACACCGACATCAATGGCGGCATCTTGCCCGCCAGACCCAATAGCGCGCCACGCGCCAGAGTCAGGTGCATCTCGTCGTTGGAGAACACCTTGTTGATCGCATCGAAGCTGTAAGCGGCCACCGTGTTCTCGCTGCGCCGGGTACGCGCCCAGCGCTGCAGGCGATGTGGCGCACTCCAGTCCTGCCGACGCTGCCTGGCTTCGCGCACAAGATCACGCAGGCCGGCGACATCGCGCAGGCCCAGGTTCACGCCCTGCCCGGCCAGCGGATGCACCACATGCGCGGCATCACCCAGGGTCAGTACGCGCCCCGCCACATAGGCGGTGGCCAATTGCCGGCGCAGCGGGAACGCCGCGCGTGCCGAGACCAAACGCATCTCGCCCAAGCGCCCGGCAAAGGCATTGGTCAGCTCACGATTGAAGCTGTCCTCATCCAGGGCCAGCACCCGCTCGGCTTCGGCATCCGGCAAGGTCCAGACAATGGAGCTGCGGTTGCGGTCGAACGGCAGCACCGCCAACGGGCCGGTATCGAGGAAACGCTGCCAGGCGGTGTCTTCGTTCGGCAGCGCGCTGTCTACATAGGCGACCACGCCGCGTTGGCCGTAATCATGTCGGCTGACATCCAAGCCTGCCAAGGTGCGCAGGGTGGATTCGGCGCCATCGGCGGCAATCGCGATCGAAGCCTCGACCCGACGGCCGTCATCCAGGCGCAGGCGCACGCCCTGCGCATCCTGCTCCATCGCTTCCACCCGCGCCGGGCAATACAGCTGCACCCCGGCAGCCGGCAATGCGGCCCACAGCCGATCCACCAGCAGGCCGTTCTCGACAATCCAGCCCAGCTCGCGGCGGCCAAGCGTGTCGGCATCGAAGGTCAGATCGCCACCACCACCGGCATCCCACACCCGCATACGCCGATACGCGCGGGCACGGGCCTGATCCACTTGCTTCCACACGCCCAGCGATTCCAGCAAGGCAGCGTTATCGGCGGCAAACGCGAACACCCGCAGGTCCGGCTGCTGTGGCGACCACGGCGGCGGCTCGCGGCCTTCCACCATCGCCACCTGCAGGCCTTCCCCGGCCAGCGCCAGCGCACAGGCCGCGCCAACCACGCCACCGCCGACGATTACCGCATCCCACTGTCCGCGCCGGCTCATCGCGCTTCACTCCTGCACAGCTCGGGCACCTGCCCGCGGAAGCCCATCGCGCCGCCGACCAGGAAGGACTGCACAGCCGGCGCTTGCGCCGCAGCGACAAACCCCAGGCTGCGCAGCGGCCGTATCAGCGGCGTGGCATTGCTGGTCAAACGGGCAAGCCCATCGGAGAACGCCAACGTCTGCTCGCGGTCCGGGCCGCGTCGCGCCACATAGGCCTGCAGCAGATCCTCACTCCCCGGGTCCTGTGCGGCGGCGCCAATCAGCTCGGCCAGGGTCAGCGCATCGCGCAGACCGAGGTTGAAACCCTGCGCCCCCAGCGGGTGGATGGTCTGCGCGGCATTGCCCAGCAGCAGCGCGCGCTCGCCAACCAGCTTCTGCGCCACTACCTGGATCAGCGGGTAGGCGCTGCGCGGGCCGCTTTCCAGCAACCGCCCGGCGCGCCAGCCCACCGCGTCCTGCAGCCGCGCCAGCCACGCCGCGTCGTCCAGTGCCATCACCGCGTCAGCCTCTTCGCGAGCGACGCCGTGGACCACGCCGTAGTGGCGGTCGCCACGCGGTAGCAATGCGGTCGGGCCGGTATCGGTGAAGCGCTCATAGGCGCAGCCGTCCGGTGCCTTGGCCGCGCGCAGCCGCGCCACGAACAGGGTCTGCTGGTAATCGTGTTCGCTGACCTCGATCCCCAGCGCCTGCCGAACCGCGCTGCGGGTGCCATCGGCGCCAACCACCAGCCGGGCCTGCAGGCGCTGTTCGCCAGCGTCATCGGCAATGAGCACCTCGCGGCGGCCATCGGTGCACGCCCCCAGGCCGACAAACTTCGCCGGGCGGTAGCGGGTCAGCTGCTGCAACTCGCCAAGGCGCGCTTCCAGCGCGTCGCCAAAGTCGCGGGCCACCACCACCTGTCCGAACGCCTCACGCCCGTAATCGGCCGCCTGCATCAGCACCCGGCCAAAATCACCGGCACGGCTGACGTGGATGCGGCGGATCGGGCCGCCGGGGTTGGCCAGCTTCTGCATCACCCCCAGCGCGGTCAGCGCATTGATCGTGGCGGCGGCAAAACTGAGGTTGCGCTGGTCGAACACCGCCGGCAGCGCGCCGCCCGGGGTCGCCTCGATCAGCCCTACATCCAGCCCCAGCCGGTCCAATGCGATGGCCAGGCTGGCACCAACCAGCCCGCCACCGACGATCACTACGTCATGGTTCTTGCTCATGGGCCAATGATAACGGGGCTTCACCCGCCCGGTCGCCGCCCCGTGCCGCAGCGCAACCGCCGGTTCACCCCCACTGCGGCTAGAATGGCCGTCTGATTAACGGAAACCGCCACCATGACCGCCAACGCCCAACGCGCCATCATCCTGTCCCTGCTCGTGCTGCTGATGGCCGGCACCCGCCTCAACCACTTCGCGCCGGTCCCGGATGCCTCGTGGGCGGTGTTCTTCATTGGCGGCTTCTACCTGCGCACCTGGACCCGCTGGGCGTTCCCGCTGCTGATGGGCCTGGCGGTGGTGGTTGACTGGGTGGTGATCTCCAACCAGGGCATGAGCTTCTGGCAGCACTATTGCGTGTCGGCCGCTTACTGGATGCTGATCCCGGCCTACTTCGCGATGTGGACCGGCGGCATGCTGCTGCGTCGCTACTACCGCAGCGCCAACCTCAAGTCGCTGGCCATGCTGGCCGCCACCGTGATCGGTTCGGTCGCGCTGTGCCACCTGATCGCCCAGGGCAGCTTCTACTGGATCAGCGCCTCGGTCGCCGAGCCGACCTTCGCCGGTTGGGCCAAGAACTACAGCGACTGGCTGCTGCCGTACATGCAGAGCGCCGCCATGTACATCGGTGCTGCCGCGCTGGTGCAGGTTGTGGCTGAAGCCGTCAGCAAGCAGCCGGCCGCTGGCCGCGTTGCCCACTAAGGGCACGCCAGGCAATGGGTAACCGCCTTTCCAAGATCTACACCCGCACCGGCGACGATGGCAGCACCGGCTTGGGTGATGGCAGCCGCACCGGCAAGGATTCGCTGCGGGTCAACGCCTACGGCACCGTCGACGAGGCCAACTCGGCCATCGGCGTGCTGTTGGCAGTGGACCTGCCCGACGACGTGCGCACGTTGCTGACCACCATCCAGCACCAGTTGTTCGACCTCGGCGGCGAGCTGTGCATCCCCGGCCACGCCGCCATCCACGGCGCCGACATCGACGCGCTGGAGCAGCACCTGGACCGCTACAACGACGACCTGCCGCCGTTGAAGGATTTCATCCTGCCAGCCGGTGGTGAGGGCGCGGCACGTTGCCACCTGGCCCGCACCATCGTCCGCCGTGCCGAGCGTGAAACCGTGGCCTTGGCCCGCGTCGAAGACATCCGAGCCGAGGCGGTGCGCTACCTGAACCGCCTGTCCGACCTGTTGTTCGTGTTGTCCCGCGTACTTGCCCGGGCCGGTGGCCATGGCGAGGTACTGTGGAACCACGAACGCCGTCACGGCTGATCCTCTCCTCCCATACGACGCCGCGCAGCGCGCGGCGTCGACGGTTACAGTGCGGCCATGCTGGTATTCACCCACCCTGCCTGCCTTGAACACGACCCCGGCATCGACCACCCCGAGTCGCCGGAGCGTCTACACGCCGCCATCTCAGCCCTGCGCGCCGAGTTCCCGGACCAGTTGGAATGGCGCAACGCACCGCCTGCCAAGCTTGGCGAACTGGCCCGGGTGCATACCCGCGAGCTGATCGATTCGGTGCTGCAGGTGCAGACCGCGCCGCTGAGGCGCATCGACCTGGACACCTTCAGCTCGCCCGGCTCGGCCAGCGCGGCCCTGCATGCGGCCGGTGCCGGCGTCGCCGCAGTCGACGCGGTGATGCTGGAAGAAGGCAACAAGCACGTGTTCTGTGCGGTACGACCGCCAGGTCACCACGCCACCGCCGATACCGCGATGGGCTTCTGCCTGTTCAACAACATCGCCGTGGCAGCAGCCTACGCCCGCGACAAGTACGGCCTGGAGCGCATCGCCATCGTCGATTTCGACGTACACCACGGCAATGGCACCCAGGCCATCTTCGAGACCGACCCCAAGATCGCCTACTACAGCACTCACCAGTCGGGCCTGTTCCCGTATTCGGGCAACATGCGCGAGCGCGGGGTCGGCAATATCTGCAACATCCTGCTGCCGCCGGGCAGCGGCGGCTTCCGCTTCCGCAACACCTGGGCCGACGAGATGCTGCCGCAGATCGAGGCGTTCCGACCGCAGTTGCTGTTCATTTCGGCCGGTTTCGATGCCCACATGCGCGATCCGCAGGCTGACCTGATGGTCGAAACCGAGGATTTCGGCTGGCTGACCAGCGAGCTGGTCAGGCTCGCCGACCGCCATGGCAGTGGCCGTGTGGTATCGATGCTGGAAGGCGGCTACGACCTGCAGGCCCTGCGCGAATGCAGTGTCGCCCACGTCCAGGAACTGCTCGCAAGCCGTTGATGGATGAACCCCACCCGGCCCGTCCGGCAGGCTTTCATTGCCCCCTCGCGGGCGATGCGGCAAGCTAGCGGCCGTTTTCCCCCCGAATGCGAACCGCGTGCGCAAAGCTCTCCGCCTGCTCCCCCTGCCCCTGGGCATTGCCATCTGCCTGCCCGCCTGGGCCGACGATAAGCCGGTGAACTGGGGCCTGTGCCCGGCTACCGACACGCTCCCCGCCTTTGACGAGGCACCGCCGGCAGATCCCGCTGCAGCGGCCAATCGTGAGCAGCTGCCCACCGACATCGAGGGCAACGAGCTCACTGGCACCAGCGCCGTACCGCAATACCAGGGCAATGTGCTGCTCAAGCGTGGCGACCAGTTCATGGGCGCCGACAGCCTGCGTCTGGATACCGAAAGCGGCAATTACATCGCCGAGGGCAATGTCCGTTATTCGGATTCGTCGATCCGCATGGTCGCCGAGCGCGCAGAGGGCAATCAGGAAACGGACTCGCACAAGATCAGCGACATCCGTTACCAACTGGTTTCCCGTCGCGGCAACGGCTCGGCCGACTCCGTCGACCTGCAGGGTTCAACCGGGCAGATGCACCATTCCAGCTACACCACCTGCGATCCCTCGCAGCCCGTGTGGAAGCTGGTGGCGCCGCAGATCGACGTCGACAATGAAGAAGGCTTCGGCACCGCCCGCAATGCCGTGCTACGCGTGGGCAAGCTGCCCGTGCTGTACATGCCTTATTTCAAGTTTCCGATCGACGACCGCCGCATGACCGGCCTGCTTTATCCAAAGCTGAGCCTGTCGGGACGCAATGGCTTTGATTACGCGCAGCCGATCTACTTCAATCTGGCGCCGAACTACGATGACACCCTGACCCCGCGCTACATGAGCAAGCGCGGGCTCATGCTCGACAATGAATTCCGCTACCTGTATTCCGGTGGCCGCGGCCAGCTGGAAACGACATATCTGCCAAACGACTCACTGCGCGACCGTGATCGCGGCAGTCTGTCGTTCAATGGCTACCACAATATCGACAAGAACTGGCAGGCCCGCGCCAACCTGGCCTGGGTCAGCGACGAGCGCTACGTCGAGGATTTTTCCAACCGACTGAACGGCATCACAGCCTCCAACATGCAGAGCACGGCTGGCCTGTACGGCACCGGCCGCACCTGGACCGCTGGCATCATGGCCGACGAATGGCAGCTGACCGATTACACCCTCACCGAGGAATCGCTGCCTTACAGCCGTCAGCCGCGGCTGTTCGCCACCTGGGAGGAGAGCTTCGGCCGCTGGTTCGAAGCTGGCGTGTATGCCGAGGCGGTGCGCTTCACCCACGATGACATCCACCTCAAGACGCGGGATGCAGATGGCGAATATGTCCGCACCGGCGACGTCACCCGGGTGTTTGGCGGCTCGCGCCTGGACATCAAGCCTTATGTCTCGATGCCGCTCGGCGGCGCCGCCTGGTACATCACCCCGACCCTGGCCTGGCGCTACACCGCCTATGACCTGGAGCGCGGCCTGGCCGACGATATCCGTCTCAAGCAACTGAATGCCGCCGGCATCACCAACCCGACCCCGGAGCAGCTGCGCGGCAACACCTCGCCCAGCCGCAGCATGCCCATCGCCAGCATCGACATGGGCCTGTTCTTCGATCGTGAAACCACGCTCGGCGGAAAGTCCTACCTGCATACGCTGGAACCCCGGTTGTTCTACCTGAACACCCCGTACCGCGATCAGTCGGACCTGCCGCTGCTCGACACACGCGCCTTCACCTTCAGCTGGGGCCAGCTGTTCCGCGACTCGCGCTTCACCGGCGCCGACCGCCAGAACGATGCCAACCAGCTGACCACGGCGTTGACCACCCGTCTTATCCGTCAGGCTGACGGGCGCGAAAAGCTCTCCGCCAGCATTGGCCAGATCACCTATTTCGAAGACTCGCGGGTCACCGTGAATCCCGGCGACCCGGTGGTGAGCGAAAGCAAGTCCGCCTGGGTGGCCGACGTCAACTGGGCCATGACTGACCGTTGGACCCTCGGCACCACCTACCAGTGGAATCCCAAGTTCCGCAAGGAAGACCTGGCCAGCGTGCGTGCACGCTACCTGCTGCCCGACGACGGCGTGATCAACCTGACCTACCGCTACCGCGGCAACCCGAGCACGGGCAAGGAGCAGCTCAAGCAGGCTGACTTCTCCTTCCTGTACCCGATCAACCCGCGCTGGAGCGTCGTCGGCCGCTATTACTACTCCATGGTCGACAGCAAGCCGCTGGAGATCATCGGCGGCGTACAGTGGGACAGCTGCTGCCTGGCGGTGCGGGCGCTGGCCCGCCGCTATGTCAAGAACCGCGAAGGTGACCTCAACAATTCGTTCCAGATCGAGTTCGTGCTCAAGGGCCTGAGCTCGGTTGGACAGAACACGGACCGCACCTTGCGCCGTGCTATTCTCGGCTACAACCGAGACGACCTCTACCTCGTTCCGCCCAGCAACATCGAAGCGAACGACGACGACTACGATCCCAACCAGATTCCATGACCAAGACCCTTCCTGCAGTCCTCGCCACCTTGCTGGCGTTCTCCGGCGTTGCCGCCCCGGCTGTTGCGCAGCAGACGCAACCGCTGGATCGCATTGCCGCCATCGTCGATGAGGACGTCATCCTGCAGAGCGAACTGCAGCGTGCGGTCGCCAACATCAAGGGCCAGTACGCTGGCCGTGAGGCTCAGCTGCCACCCGAATCCGTACTGGAACGGCAGGTTCTGGAGCGTCTGGTGCTGGTCAAACTGCAGGTAGCCCGCGCCGATGGCAGCGGCATCCGCGTCAGCGATGAAGAACTCAACCACGCCATCGGCAGCATTGCCCAGCAGAACGGCACCACGGTCGATGGCCTGCGCCAGCGCCTGAGCCAGGACGGCATTGGTTTCTCCGACTTCCGTAACTCGGTGCGCGAGGAAATCACCACCCAGCGCCTGCGCCAGAGCTTCGCGCAGAGTCGCATCAGCGTCAGCGAAGGTGAAGTGGATGCCGCACTGGCGCAGGAAAACGCCGGCGGTGCCCAGTTCCACCTGGCGCACATCCTGATTGCCCTGCCCGAAGGCGCGACTGCCGAGCAGATCGCCACCGGCCAGAGCAAGGTTGACGGCGTCAAGGGCCTGCTCGACAAGGGTGAACTGGACTTCTCCGCGGCTGCCGTCCGTTACTCGGACAGCCCCAACGCATTGGAAGGCGGTGACCTGGGCTGGCGCAGTGCCGACGAAATCCCCAGCGCGTTCGCCAACCAGATCAAGAACATGAAGGCCGGCGACGTGCTCGGCCCGATCCGCGGCCCGAGCGGCTTCCAGTTGCTCAAGCTGGTGGAAACCCGTGATGCCGGCAGCGCCGGTGGCGGCCAGAAGGTCACCGAATACCATGCCCGCCACATCCTGGTGCGCGTCACCGACCAGGTCGACGATGCAGCTGCCAAGGCCAAGATCGAGACCCTGCGTGCACGCATTGCTGGCGGCGCCGACTTCCAGGCCGTGGCCAAGGAGTCCTCCGACGACACCAACAGCCGCGGCCAGGGCGGTGACCTGGGCTGGTTCCCGGCCGATGCCTTCGGCCCGGACTTCGGCAAGCAGGTGGAAAGCCTGAGCGACAACGGCGTCGGCAGCCCGTTCCGCACCGACGCCGGCTGGCACATCGTGCAGCGCGTGGCCACCCGCCAGACCGACGTGAGCGACAACAACAAGCGCGCCCAGATCCGTGAACAGATCGGCCGCCGCAAGCTGGACGACGAGTACAACCGTTTCCTGCAGGAACTGCGTGGCGAAGCCTACGTCAGCTTCCGCAGCGGTGACCGCGCCGAGGGCAATGCCGACACGGCAACCACCCCGGCAGAACCGGCCAAGCCCTGATCCATGGCTGCCCAGCTCGCTCTGGTTCCGGGCGAGCCCTCCGGGATCGGCCCGGAACTCTGCATTCGCCTTGCCCAACAGCCGCGCAGTGACTGCCGGCTGTTGGCGTTTGCGGACCCCGATACATTGCGGGCCGCCGCCAGCGCGCTGAACCTGCCGCTGCAATTACTCCCCGAACACGCCGAAGCAAGCCGTCCCGGCGACCTGCGCCTGCGCGAAGTCCGCAATGCCATCCCTTCGCAGTTCGGCCATGCAGATCCGCGCAATGCGCACGCGGTGATCGATGCCCTGCTCGGTGCCGGCCAGGCCTGCCTGGACGGCAGCCTCGACGGCGTGGTCACCGGACCGGTGCACAAGGCGGTGATCAACCAGGGCGGCATCGCCTATAGCGGCACCACCGAGCTGCTGGCCAACCAGGCCGGCGTCGAAGTGGTGATGATGCTGGCCAATGCCATCGTGCGCGTGGCCCTGGCAACCACCCACCTGCCGCTGCGCGACGTCGCCGACGCCATCAGCGCAGACGGCCTGCGCAAGGTCATCGGCACCACCGATGCAGCCCTGCGCCGCGATTTCGGCCTGGCGCAGCCGCGCATTGCCGTGCTCGGGCTCAACCCCCATGCCGGCGAAGATGGCCATCTCGGCCGTGAAGAGCTGGACCTGATCATTCCGCTGCTCGAGCAGATGCGTGGCGAAGGGCTAAACCTGATCGGCCCATTGCCCGCCGACACCGCCTTCCTGCCAACCAAACTGGCCGGTTTCGACGCGGTGCTGGCGATGTACCACGACCAGGGCCTGCCGGTGCTCAAATACAGCGGCTTCGAGCAGGCCACCAATATCACCCTGGGCCTGCCCTACCCGCGCGTCGCGGTGGACCACGGCACCGCCCTGGACCTCGCCGGCAAGGGCGTGGCCGACCCCTCCAGCCTGTTCGCGGCAACGGCGTTATGCGCGCAGCTGGCTGCACAACGTAAAATCAATACATGAATTCAGACCATTCCCCGCGCACGGGCTTCACCGCCCCGGCCAAGAAGCAGCTCGGCCAGCACTTTCTGGCGGACAAATATTACGTCGAGAAGATCGTCATGGCGGTCGACCCGAAGGGCGACGACCGTCTGGTCGAGATCGGCCCGGGCCAGGGCGCCATCACCTTCCCGTTGCTGCGCCGCCATCCCAGGCTGACCGTCATCGAGTTCGATCGCGACCTGATCGCGCCGCTGACCGAAGCTGCCGCGCCGCTGGGCGAGCTGACCATCGTCCACAGCGACGTGCTGCGGGTGGATTTCACCGAGTTGGCCGCCGGCTCCAGCATCCGCCTGGTCGGCAACCTGCCATACAACATCTCCTCGCCGATCCTGTTCCACGCGCTGGACCATGCCGCGGCGATCTCGGACATGACCTTCATGCTGCAGAAGGAGGTGGTCGACCGCATGGCCGCCGGCCCCGGCAGCAAGGTTTACGGCCGGTTGAGCGTGATGCTGCAGGCGTTCTGCGAGGTGCGCGCCTTGTTCGTGGTGCCGCCGGGCGCATTCCGGCCACCGCCGAAGGTGGATTCGGCCGTGGTCCGGCTGATCCCACGCGACCCCGCCAGCGTCGGCATCAACGACCGCAAGCGCTTCGCCGACGTGGTCCGCGCCGCCTTCGGCCAGCGCCGCAAAACCCTGCGCAACGCCCTCAATGGCGTCATCGACCAGGCCCAGTTCGAAGCCGCCGGCGTACGCAGTGATGCCCGCGCCGAACAGCTGGAAGTTGCCGATTTCATCAGGCTTGCCAACCTGCCGCACGAATAAGCGCTGCAAACACGCAAACCGATCACCTGCTTTTGCTTACACTCCTCCCATGGAAGACAACCGCCACTACGCGATCGAGATCGAGGTCTCGCCTCGTTTCATCGACGACCAGTCGGCCCCTGAAGACGGCCGCTTTGCGTTCGCCTACACGATCCGCATCCACAACCGCGGCACCATGCCGGCGCGGCTGATCAGCCGCCACTGGCGCATCACCGACGGCGAAGGCCGGGTCGAGACCGTCGATGGCGATGGCGTGGTCGGCGAGCAGCCAAGGCTGCGCCCCGGTGAAGAGTTCCGCTATACCTCCGGGGTAATGCTCGGCACCGAGCACGGCACCATGCAAGGCCACTACGACATGATCGCCGACGACGGCACCGAGTTCGCCGCACCGATCGCGCCGTTCGTGCTCACCATCCCAAGGACGCTGCACTGATGGCGACCTGGGCAATTGGCGACCTGCAGGGCTGCTACGACGTCACCCAGCGTTTGCTGGAGAAGATCAACTTCGATCCGGCTGCAGACAAACTGTGGTTCGCTGGTGACCTGGTCAACCGTGGCGGCCAGTCGCTGGAAACACTGCGGCTTGTGCATTCACTGCGCGAACACAGCGTCACCGTGCTCGGCAACCACGACCTGTCCCTGCTGGCCATTGGCGCCCGCAGCGAAGAGGAGCAGCGCAAGGTCAACCCCGACCTGCAGCGTATCGTGCTGGCCGAGGACCGTGACGTATTGCTGGACTGGCTGCGCATGCAGAAACTGGCCCACGTCGACCGTGAGCTGGGCTGGATGATGTTCCATGCCGGCCTGGCACCGAAGTGGACCGTGGCACTGGCCGAAAAGCATGCCCGCGAAGTCGAGCTGCAACTGCACGGCAACGGCTACCGCAAGCTGTTCCGCAATATGTATGGCGACAAGCCAGCATGGTCGCCGGGCCTGAGCGGCTACGACCGCTCGCGCGCGATCATCAACATCTTCACTCGCATGCGTTACTGCACCCCAAGCGGGCGCATCGGCATGGAAGACAAGGGCACCCCGGGCACCCAGCCGCAAGGCATGTACCCGTGGTTTGAAGTGCCTGGCAGGGTCGAGCGCGAGCTGAAGATGGTCTGCGGCCATTGGTCAGCCCTGGGCCTGACCATCACCCAGGGCGTGCATGCGATCGATACCGGCGCAGTCTGGGGGGGCAAGCTCACCGCACTGCAGTTGGACAGCGAAGACCTGCGCGTGGTGCAGGTACCGGGCCGCGACGTGCCCGCACCGGTGCCAGGCCAGCACCCGCCGCGCAAGCCGCGTGTGGAAGCCAAGGTGGACGCCAAGTCCGAGTCCAAGCCCGAACCCCGCGGCGAAGCTCAGCGCACCGAGCGCAGCGGCGAACAACGCCGGCGCCCGCGCCGTCATCGTCCGCGTGGGCGCAATGGCAATGGCAACAACAACGGCAGCAACAGCACGCCCACACCGGACAACAACGGACCGGCTGCATGAGGGCTTGGCCATCGGCACTGGTGCTGATGGTCATTGCATTGCTTGCGGGCTGCCGTCCGCAGCCCAACGGCAGCGAGGCAAGCCTACCGTCGCAGGCGGCCAATGAAGCCGCGCCGCAAGTCATTTCACCTGCGCTGGTTGCGGCCGCACGGGCACAGATCGGGGTCACCACCCGCTACGACCCCGCCTATTTCCCACTGACCTACCCAGGTGGCGATCCGCCAGCGGATCGTGGCGTCTGCACCGATGTGGTGATCCGCGCCCTGCGCACGCAGGGCATCGATCTGCAGCAACGCATCAACGAGGACATGCGCGGGAACTTCGGCGCCTATCCGCAGCTATGGGGATTGTCGCGACCGGATCGAAACATTGACCACCGCCGCGTGCCCAACCAGATGCGCTGGTTCCAGCGTGAGGGCTGGGAACTACCGATCAGCACACGCGCCGACGACTACGCCGCCGGCGACATCGTGGCATGGAAGCTCAATGGCAACGGGTTGCTGCATGTGGGCATCGTCTCGGATCGGCGATTGGACGACGGCACCCCGCTGGTGCTGCACAACATCGCCCAAGGGACGCAGGAGCAGGATCTGTTGTTCCTGCACACGATCATCGGGCATTACCGGATGCCGGGGTGATCGGGTCTCCTGCGAGGTCTTGAAAGCCTGATGCAAGGGGCAAAGAGCTACCCCTCCCCAACCCTCCCCTTGGCTATGCCAAAGGGAGGGGGCGGATCTCGCCGGCTGCACCATTTCGCGCAGCCAAGGCTGTTACCCCCTCCCTTTGGCATAGCCAAGGGGAGGGTTGGGGAGGGGTAGCTTCGTAGCTTCTAGCTTTTGAGTTTCAAAACAACTCAACGCCGCACGTAATGCACGAACCGGAACGCAAACGCATGCCGCTCATCCGCTGCATGCGCCTGGCTATCCACCTCGCGCCACTGTGCCGGGTCGACGTCCGGAAAATGCGTATCGGCGTTCACCTCGGCATCGACCAAGGTCAGCTGCAGGTCGGTGGCCTGATCCTGCAACAGCCGATAGATCTCACCGCCACCAATCACGCACAACTCGTCAGCGCCCTCGCCTGCCGCAATCGCCCGCGCCTCATCCAATGAAGCCACCGCACGCATGCCCGCAAACGGCACCTGCCCGCTACGCGTCAGCACCAGGTTGGTACGCCCAGGCAGCGCGCGGCCCAGCGACTCGGCGGTCTTGCGTCCCATCAGGATGGGCTTGCCCAGGGTCAGCGCCCTGAAGTGCTTGAAGTCATCCGGCAGATGCCACGGCATCGCATTGTCATGGCCGATGCCATGGTTGCGATCCAACGCGGCGATCATCGACAGCTTCATCACACCGCCACCGGTGCCTTGATTGCCGGATGCGGGTCGTAGCCGTCGATGCGGATGTCGTCGAACTGGAAGCCGAACAGGTCGGTCACCTCCGGGTTCAACCACAGCGTGGGCAGCGCGCGTGGTTCGCGCGACAGCTGCTCGCGGGCCTGCTCGTAGTGGTTGGAATAGATGTGCGCGTCGCCCAGCGTGTGCACGAAATCGCCAACGCCCAGTCCGGTCGCCTGCGCCACCATATGCGTCAGCAAGGCATAGCTGGCGATGTTGAACGGCACGCCGAGGAAGATGTCGCCGCTGCGCTGGTACAGCTGGCAGCTGAGCTTGCCGTCCACTACATAGAACTGGAACAGGTTGTGGCAGGGCATCAGCGCCATCTGCGACAGCTCGCCGACGTTCCAGGCGCTGACCACCAAACGGCGCGAATCCGGATTGCGCTTGATCTCGTCCACCAGCCATTGCATCTGGTCGATCTCGCGGCCATCAGCGGTGGCCCAGCTGCGCCACTGCTTGCCGTAGACCGGACCGAGGTCGCCGTTGGCATCGGCCCACTCGTCCCAGATATTGACCTTGTTGTCCTTCAGGTAGCCGATATTGGTATCGCCTTTCAGGAACCACAGCAGCTCATGGATGATCGAGCGCAGGTGCAGCTTCTTGGTGGTGACCAGCGGGAAGCCCTGGCTGAGGTCGAAACGCATCTGCCAGCCGAACACGCTGCGCGTGCCGGTGCCGGTGCGGTCGGACTTCTCGGTGCCGTGCTCCATCACATGCTGCAGCAGATCCAGATAGTGCTTCATGCCTTCTTCTCTTCCAGTGGAAGCACCGGCTGCAACACCGGCGCGCGGCGCGACATTGCCAGCAACACCAAGCCCAGCACGATCAACGGCAGGCTCAGGATCTGGCCACGGGTCAACCACTCAAACGCGATATACACGCCGTTGTCGGGCATGCGCACGAACTCGATCAGGAAGCGGAAGCACCCATACAGCAGCGCGAACAGGCCGGACACGGCGTAACGCGGGCGCGGCTTCATCGAGTAGAACCACAGCACCAGGAACATCACCAGCCCTTCCAGCAATGCTTCATACAACTGCGAAGGATGGCGCGCGTACTGGCTGAGCAGGCCGGCAGCATAGTCCTGCTGGATCTGCGCAGCCGACAGCAGCTGTTCCATCGCCGGCAATCCGGCCGGAACATCCTTCAGCGGCGAATGCGGGAAGATCACGCCCCAGCCGGCATTGGTGAACTTGCCGTACAACTCGCCACCAATGAAATTGCCCAGTCGACCAAAACCCAGGCCCAGTGGCACCAGCGGCGCGACGAAGTCGATGGTGTCGAAGAAATGCAGCTTGTGCTTGCGCGTCCACCACCAGCCGGCGATCAACACGCCGATCAGGCCACCGTGGAAGCTCATGCCACCTTCCCAGACCCGCAGCAGGATCAGCGGGTTGGCGAGGAAATCGGCAGTTGCGTAGAACAACATGTAGCCGATGCGTCCGCCCAGCACCACGCCCAGCATCGCGTAGAACAGCAGGTCGGAGAAGCCATTCATGTCCACGCCCGGCAAGCGCCCGGCGAGGATGCGGGAACGGCCCAGCCACCAGGCGGCGGCGAAGCCGAGCAGGTACATGACGCCGTACCAGTGCACGTCGATCGGACCCAGCGAGAAAGCGATGGGGTCTATGTCATGGAGAAAGAGCATGCGGGCACTGTCAGGCGAACCAGCCCCTATTCTCGGGGTAGCGGCCCTTGCCACTCAACCCATGCTTCAGCCGAACACCTGCGGGCGGTCAGGTAACTCATTGCGGGTGCGCCCTGCCGGGTCGGGCGGGAAATGCGCCGACAGCAGCTGCGAGACCTCAGCCACCGCCGCCAGCACGGCCTCCTCGCGCGTATTCCCGCTCAGCTGCTCGCGCAGGTGATCGCAGATCAGCTGCCATTGCGCCGCATCCACCCGTGCCTGCAGGCCACGGTCGGCAACGATCTCGATGGCATGATCGGCCAGCAGCAGATAGATCAGCACGCCGTTGTTGGCCTCGGTGTCCCAGGTACGCAGCAGCGCGAAGGCGTGCTCGGCACGGGCGCGGGGGCTGGTGTTCTTCCACAGCAGGGCAAGCGGCAGGTCGGACTCGACCGCGAACATCACCTGGCCGCTGTGCAGGCGCTCGCCGTCGGCAATGGCGTGGGCGATCCGGTCCAGGCTGGTTTCCGGGAATGCGGCATGCGCGGAGGGAGCAAAGAAATGTCGTAACCAGCGCATCACCAGCTCCCCGAGGCGCCACCGCCTCCCGAACGTCCACCACCGCCGGCCCAACCGCCGCCTCCGCCGAAGCCCCCACCGCCTCCGCCAAAACCACCGCCACCGAAGCCACCTCCGCCGCCCCAGCCACCACCGCTGGCAAAGCCACCGCTGGAACCCTTGCCCAGCGACAACAGGAAGGCCACCAGCGCGGCAATACCGCCGCCAAGCACCGACAGCAGCAGCCAACCGGCCGCACCGGCAATCAGGCCCGAGACCACGCCACGGATCGGCCGCGGCAGCTTGGCCAGCAGCATGCGCATGAAGGTGGAGGCAAACACACCGATCATGATCGCGAAGAAAAAGATCGAATCACCGCCGCCACCGCCGCCATCGCGATTGCTGCTGACCGGAGCCGGCAGCTCCTCGCCGTCGATGATCTTGACCAGCACGCCGCTGGCGGCGGTGATGCCACCGGCGTAGTCGTTCTGGCGGAAGTGCGGCACCAGGTATTCCTGGATCACCCGGTTGGCGATGGCATCGGGGATGGCACCTTCCAGACCGTAACCCGGCTCGATCCGCACCCTGCGGTCATCCTTGGCCACCAGCAGCAGCACGCCATCATCCACGCCCTTGCGACCGATCGCCCACTGGTCGAACACGCGGGTGCTGTACTGGGCGATGTCCTCGGGCTGGGTAGTCGGCACGATCAGCACCTGCAGCTGCGCGCCCTTGCGCTGCTGCAGGGCAATGGCCTGCTGCTCCAACGCCTGCTTCTGCGCCGCATCCAGGGTGCCGGTGGTATCGACCACCGGCGAATCCAGCGGCGGGATCGGCGTCAGCTGCTGGGCCAGCGCCGGGCCTGCCCAGCCGAGGCCAAGCAGGCACAGCAGCAAGCCCAAGCGCTGCAGCAACGCGCTCATCGCGCGCGGCTCACTGCGCCGGCGCGGGCTGCGGCGCCGTCTGCTGCGGCGCTGCCGGCTGGTTGCCGAAGCTCACGGTCGGCGGCTGTGCGATCTGCGCCTCGTTGTCGACGGTGAAGTTGGGTTTGGCCGCATAGCCGAACATCTTGGCGGTGATCACCTGCGGGAACGAGCGGATGTAGGTGTTGTAGTCCTGCACCAGCTGGATGTAGCGGCCGCGGGCCACGGTGATGCGGTTCTCGGTGCCTTCCAACTGCGCCTGCAGGTCGCGGAAGTTCTGGTCCGACTTCAGCGTCGGGTAGTTCTCGCTGACCACCAGCAGCCGCGACAGCGCGCTGCCCAGCTCGCCCTGGGCCTGCTGGAACTGCTTGAGCGAATCGGCATCGTCTGCATTGACCTGGATCTGCCCCACCTTTGAACGGGCATTGGTGACCTCGGTCAGCACCTGCCGCTCCTGCTGGGCATAGCCCTGCACGGTATTGACCAGGTTGGGGATCAGGTCGGCGCGGCGCTTGTACTGGTTGACCACCTCGGACCAGCCGGCCTTGACCGCCTCATCCTTCTGCTGGATGGCGTTGTAGCCACAGCCGGAAACGGAAATCACCGCGATGACAAGCAACATCAGGCGAAGGTACTGGCGCATGGGTCGGGCCCTGGATGGCTGGAGTGCCGAGCATGCCACGTTGCCTGTTCAAGGTCTGCAAAGACCGGGGGGCCGCCAAAGCCTCCGGGGCAAGCGGTTGTAGGAGCGGGGGGCGCCCCGCCCCGCGCCAGCCAAGGGGTTGTGGACCCCCCCCCCGGCCCCCCCGAGGCCGCCCGGGGGGCGGGCCCGCCCCGCGCCAAAAAACA
>NZ_JBXFWF010000077.1:0-21497 GCF_056854515.1 Stenotrophomonas sp. STEN063 | reverse complement strand
CCCCCCGTGCCCCGCCCCGTCGCGGCCCCGGCCCGCCCCCGCCCACCGCCCCCCCCCCCCGCCCCCCCCCCCCCCCCCCCCCCCCCCCCCCCCCCCCCCCCCACTACAGGTGACGCCGCTCAGCGATCCAGCGCTTCGCGCAGCGGCTTGAGGAACCCAGCAGCCGCAGCCGCCGGGCCCTCCGTCTCAGCTATTGCTGAGACCAGCGCACTGCCGACCACCACACCATCAGCATCCACCGCCATTGCCGCCGCACTGGCCGCGTCCTTGATGCCGAAGCCGGCTACCACCGGTGCACTGGAACGACTACGCAGCAGCCGCAGGCGTTCGCCAGCCGCGCTGCTGTCCAGACGTTCAGACGCGCCAGTCACGCCGGCAAAGCTGACGTAATACAGATAGCCCTGCGCCGCCTGGCACAGGCTGTCCAGGCGGGCCTCGCTGCTGGTCGGCGAGGCCAGCAGGATCAAGGCCAGCCCAGCTTCGGCAAACACCGCTCGCGGTTCATCAGCCTCTTCCGGCGGCAGATCGACCAGCAGAATGCCGTCCACACCGGCGGCCACCGCCTCTTCGGCATAACGCGCATAGCCGCGGATCTCGACCGGATTCAGATAACCCATCAACACCACCGGGGTGGTCGTGTCGGTCTGGCGGAAGCGCGCCACGGCATCAAACACATATTGGCGCCCTGCCCCGCGCTCCAAGGCGCGCTCGGAGCTGCGCTGGATGGTCGGGCCATCGGCCATCGGGTCGGAGAACGGCACACCGAGCTCGATCACGTCCGCACCGGCCTCGACCAGCGCATGCATCACCGGCACGGTCGCCTCCAGCGAGGGGTCGCCAGCAGTGATGAAGGGAATCAGCGCCTTGCGGCCGGAGGCGCGCAGGCGGGCGAAGCATTCGTCAATTCGGGTAACAGCCATGTCAGGCACATCCTTCAATCAGTTCAACCGCATCGGGCTGGCCCCAGTAAATGGAAGTAACCAGGCCATCGAGTGTTTCCAGGCGCAGGGCCAGGTTGGCGGTCTTGTCGGTCCAGGTCAGGTAATCGCCATTGGGCGAGTTATAGGCGTGCGGACTGGTCACCACGCCCGCAGGCAGACGCCGCTTGGCCTCGGCGACCGTCATGCCCACCCACAGGTGGAACGGCGTCACCTCGGCACCAGACGCAGGCTCGGCAACCTGTTGGCCAGGCTCAAAAGTTTCGTTCACTTCAAAACGCACGATGCGGTCGGCGATCACCATCATCGAAATGTTCTCTGGCAAGGAACCCTTGTCGTAGTACTCGCAGTCGCCCTCCATCGCCTCGCGCATGCCGTGCGAGACGAACGCCTTGTCTCCCGGCGCCTTGCCGAACGGCGCGCCGATGCGCAGCTCACCCAGCTGCCCCAGTCCAGCCGATGCGCTGGCAGCAGGATCCGCTGCGGATGCCGGGGACGGCGTTGCTGCGACAGGTGCAACAGGCGCAGCCGGTGGCGTTGCCGGAGCGGTCGGCTCAGGTGCAGGGGGGGACGGTGTGCATGCCGCCAAGGCCGCCGCCAGGGCCAGCAACAACGGAGTGTGCAGCACACGATTACACACGAAGCCGACCATCACAGCACCAAGCCTTCGCGCGCGGCGATGGTATGCACATCCTTGTCGCCACGGCCGGACAGATTGCACAGCACCAACGCATCCTTGGGCAACTCACGCGCCAGCTTGATCGCATGGGCGACCGCATGGCTGGATTCCAGCGCCGGCAGGATGCCTTCGATGCGGGTCAGGCGATGGAAGGCAGCCAACGCCTCTTCATCGGTGATGCCCACGTACTGCGCGCGACCGGTATCGGACAGGAAGGAGTGCTCGGGGCCGACGCCCGGGTAGTCCAGGCCAGCGGAGATCGAATGGGTTTCGGTGATCTGGCCGTCGTCGTCGCACAACACATAGGTGCGATTGCCGTGCAGCACGCCCGGGCGCCCGGCCGAAATGGAGGCGGCGTGACGGCCGGTATGGATGCCATCGCCGGCAGCTTCGGCACCGTAGATCTTGACCTCACGGTCGTTGAGGAAGGCATGGAACAGGCCGATCGCATTGGAGCCGCCACCGACGCAGGCAGTGATCGCATCGGGCAGACGGCCATAATCCTCCAGCATCTGCGCACGGGCCTCGCGGCCGACGATGGCGTTGAAGTCACGCACCATGCGCGGGTAAGGGTCCGGGCCGGCAACGGTACCGATGATGTAGAAGGTATCGCGCACGTTGGTGACCCAGTCGCGCATCGCTTCATTGAGCGCGTCCTTGAGCGTGGCCGAGCCGCTGCTAACCGGCACCACCGTGGCACCGAGCAGCTTCATCCGATAGACGTTGATCTTCTGCCGCTCGATATCGGTGGCACCCATGTACACCACGCACTCCAGGCCCAGTCGCGCTGCAACCGTGGCCGAGGCCACGCCATGCTGGCCGGCACCGGTCTCGGCGATGATGCGGGTCTTGCCCATGCGTGCGGCCAGCAAGGCCTGGCCAATGGTGTTGTTCACCTTGTGCGCGCCGGTGTGGTTCAGGTCCTCACGCTTGAGCAGGATCTGCGCCCCACCCACGTCCTTGCTCAGGCGCTCGGCGTGGTAGATCGGGCTGGGACGGCCAACGTAATGCTTCAGGTCCTTGTCGTAGGCAGCAATGAAGGACGGATCGACCCGCGCCTGATCGTAGGCCGCTGCCAGCTCCTGCAAGGGCCCGACCAGGGTTTCGGCGACGAAGCTGCCACCAAAGCGGCCAAAGTGCCCACGCGCATCAGGGAAGGCGTGGAAATCGGAGATCGACGGATCAGTCATGACGTCACGGCTACAAGGAACAGGCAAGCACTCTAACGCAGGGCCGGTGACATAAAAATGGATAATTCAGCCAGCACATGTTAGAAAAACTCACATGAAGACCCGTCAATCCCTGCCTTCGCTCAATGCCTTGCGTGCCTTCGAGGCTGCGGCACGGCTGCGCAGCGTCAGCCAGGCCGCCGCCGAGCTACATGTCACCCATGGCGCGGTGAGCCGGCAACTGCGGGCGCTGGAGGAAGAACTGGGACTGACCCTGTTTGAACGTGACGGCCGCGGCATCCGCCCCAGCGCCGCCGGCCACCGCTTGCTGGAAGCAACTTCCGGCGCGTTCTCGCAGCTGCGTGATTGCATTTCCTCGCTGCGCCGACCGCAGCGCAATGACGCCTTCGTGTTGGGCTGCCCTGGCAGCCTGCTGGCCCGCTGGATGATCCCGCGCCTGCAGGACCTGCAGCGCGACCTGCCCGGCCTGACCCTGCACCTGGCGGCACAGGACGGCGATTTCGCCCCACGCCTGGATGGGCTGGATGCAGCGCTGATGCTCGGCCAGGCGCCCTGGCCCGACGGCTGGCAGGTGCACACGTTGGCGCCGGAGCGGATCGGCCCGGTATTCAGCCCGTCGATGCATGCCGCACATGTGCTGGCCCGACAGCCCGTGGATGCCGTGCGCGAGCATGCGGTGCTGCATACGCGCTCGCGCCCCCAGGCCTGGCCGACCTGGGCTGCACGCAATGGCATCGATGCGGATGCGCTGACCTATGGGACCGGCCTGGAGCATCTGTATTACATGCTGGAAGCGGCGGTCGCCGGATTGGGCATCGCGATTGCGCCTGAACCCCTGGTCGCTGATGACCTGGTCAACGGCCGCCTGATCGCGCCGTGGAGCTTTGTTGAGACGGAAGGCTGCTGGGCGCTGTGCACCGCGGGTGACCAGCAAGATCCGCGTGTGGCTGCATTGGCGGATTGGCTGCGCAAGCAGCTTTTGTAGGCGCTCTTGGCCTTTGTGGGAGCGGCGTCAGCCGCGAAGCTGGCAATGCTTGAAAGGCCTCGGAGCTTACCCCCCCAACCCTCCCCTTTGCTACGCAAAAGGAGGGAGACAAGCCTTATCTTCGGCAAAGGGAGGGGGCAACAGCGCTGGCGTCAGCTGTATCTGACGCATCAGTGGTTTCGCGGCTGACGCCGCTCCTACATTCAGCTGCCTTGCGTCGGCTGTGCCAGTCGCTGCTGCACGTCCTCACGCAGGCGCGCCAATTCGACTTCCGCCTGCTGCCGCTGCTGCATGCCTTCGCGGTGGATGCTGCGCACTTCTTCCACGGTAGCGATCAGCTGCTCATGCACATGGCGCAAGGTGGCCACATCAATCACCGCACGCTGATTGGCCTTGGCCGTTTCCACCGAGGTCTGGCGCATCAGGTCGGCGTTGCGGCGCATGAGTTCATTGGTGGCATCGTCGATGGCATTGGACAGATCGACCGCGTTCTTCTGCTCGCCCAGCGACAGCTGGATGGCGAACTGGCGCTTCCACGACGGGATGGTGATGTCGCGTACGGCGTTGAATTTCTCGATCAGTTGGATCGCATTGGCCTGGATCAGGCGGATCATCGGCAGCGACTGGTCAGCCGCGTGCTGCATCACAGTCAGATCACCCACGCGTTTGTCGAGCAGGCGGATCGCATTGTCGATCTCGCCACGCCGAATGCGCGACTGCGGATCTTCCAGGCCAACCAGCGCGTGCAACTCGTTGTTGAGTTCGGCCAGGCGCTGTTTGCCGGCGGCGATGTGCAGGCCAAGACTCTGCCGTTCGTCGCGGACGATGACATGCATGCGATCAAACTCACCGACGCGCTGGCCCATCTGCGCCTGCTGTGCGCCAACGTCACGCAGCAACTGTTCGATCTGCTGGTTGGTGTCGCTGAATTTCTGCACCAGCTCGCCCTTGGAGGCGCGCATGCGGTCGATCAGGCCACCGATCACCGGCACCTTGGAACGCTCGTTCAAACCGTCCAGCTTCAGCGAGCGGGCAATACGCACCACCTCACCGAGCTTCTCACCCGAGGCCTCCAGGTCGCGGTTGCGCACATGGTCCAGCAACTGACTGGAGAAGGCCGCACTCTTGCCCGCCGCGTCGCGGCCGAATACGTGCAGGTTGCCCGGGCTGATGTCGTCCAGCGTGCGCACGATCTGTGCGATCTGCGGGCGATCCGCTTCGCTCAGGCCCAAGGCGACCAGCATGGTGCCATCAACATCGGCGGAAGGGCCGGCCGGCAGCGGCAAAGTGTCCTGGGTCATCAGCAGTTCTCCTTGAGCAAGTGGCGCCACACGGCGCGCGAGCAATCATGTGCAGGATGGTTATCAGCGCAGTCTAGCCTGCATCGCCGTCACCTCGTCGAGAATCCGGGCCTGCACCTGGGCAACCTGTTCCAGTTGCGCCTGCTTGTCGGCGGCGCGTACCGCCAGGCCTTGCTGCCGCCAAAGCGGTAACAACACGTCGCGGATGCGTTGGTAACGCTCGACCAGCTCCACGCCCTGGGCATGCAGCAGGCGCAGCTGTTCGGCCTCGGACTGCCGCAGCCGGGCTAGCCCGCGCAGATGTTGCAGGCGTCGCTGCAACGTGGCCTGCGCCACCACCTCGGGAGGCGGCGGTATCGCCTCACCGGCAGCAGCCCAGTCATCGATGGCAACCACTGCCATCTGCACCCGCCCGACCTGCTGCAGATGCTGGTCAAGCTCCTGCTGCAACACCTGTACGCAGTCGTCGGCACGTAACAGACAGACATCGAGCTGGGCCGCCAGCTGCTCGGCCCGCGCCTGCGCCTCGACATCACGCCCCAACAAACGGCCAAGCAATCCCACCGAACGGCGGATCTGGCGCCCATCGGCTGCCGACATCGCCTGGCGGATATTGTCCATCTCCGCGACCAGCCGCGCTGCCGCCATGCCAGCCTGCGGTGCACCCAGCAACTGCTCGATCGCGACCAGCAGTTCCGCGCCGTAGCTGGCCACTGCCAGCGCATCATCGGCTTGCAGCGGCGGCTGCGGTGGCAGCGGCAACACTGGCGGCGTCACATCAGGCATCGTCCGGCGCTTCATTGCCACGACTGCCCTGCTGCCCCGGTACCACCACATTGCCGCCGTAGAAATGCCGCATCAGCGCTTCGTCCAACGCCTTCTCTTCCCGCGTGCGCGCACGCCGCACGCGCGGTGCTGGCTTGCTGCCCGCACCGCCGTCCTTGGACAGCCACTCCTGCAGCTGCGTGGCCAGGCCAGCCAAGGCATCGCCAACCTCGCCCTGGCGCTGCTGGGCTGTCGCCAATACCTGCAACAACGGGGTCAGATCCTGCACTGGTGCAACCGGCGCCACTGCCGCTGGCGGTGCTGCGACCACCGCTGCGGGACGCTCGGCAACCGACTGCAACAAGGCCACGATCTGCTCCCACGGCACCTCGACCTGCGGCGCGAGCGGTGCAACCGGCGCTGGCTCGTCAGCACGCAGGCCCTGCAGCCCACTGGCAATATCGGCCAGCTGCGCGACCATGCGCGCACCAGTGTCGGCATCGTCGCCGCCCATCGCTTTGTCGCGCATGAAGTCGCGTTTGATCTGCTCCCAGCGCGCCATCTGCGTCGCATCCAATACCTCGCGCAGCTCACCCAGCTTGAGCAGGTTTTCCTCGGAGCCACTCGTCAGCAGCTGCGACTCGCCGAGGTAATGGTCGGTGACCAGCTGCTGCAGCTCGGCGGCATTCATCACCGGCGAAATCTTCTCCGACAGCTTGTTCATGTTGCGGTAGCTGCCCTGCAGGCGGAACGGCGGCTCGACCCGGTACTTGTCGGCCTGCGCGGCACTGGCGATGTATTGCTGGTTGACCCGATACACCACCTCGCGCACCTCCATCAGCCGCTGCAGTGTGGCGACGATCTCATTGATCTCCGCGCCGCTATACGCATGGCTGAGCGCATTGGTGGACACCTCCTTGCCGCTGGCCTTGTCAACCAGCAGATAGAGGTCGGCCAGATCGCGGGTCGCCATCGGCGCCAGCACCTGGCTGGAGGTCAGGCTGTTCTCGATGTAGCTGAGCTTGAAGGCCTCTTCCATGCCGCCGAGTACATCACCGAGGTTGTAGATATCGGCACGGTTGGCCAGCATGTCCGGCACCTTAAACACTTCACCGGACTCGGTATACGGGTTGCCGGCCATCACCACGCAGAACTTCTTGCCGCGCAGGTCATAGGTCTTGGTGCGGCCCTTCCACACGCCCTCGATGCGACGGGTGCCGTCACACAGGGAAATGAATTTCTGCAGGAACTCCGGATGGGTGTGCTGGATGTCGTCGACATACAGCATGGTGTTGTTGCCCATCTCCAACGCCAGGTTGAGCTTGTGCAACTCCTGCCGCGAGGTGGCATCCGGTGCCTGCTCCGGGTCCAGCGAGCGCACTTCATGGCCCAGGGCCGGGCCATTGATCTTCATGAAGACCAGGCCGAGCCGATTGGCCACGTATTCCATCAATGTGGTTTTGCCGTAACCGGGCGGACTGATCATCATCAGCAAGCCCATCAGGTCGCTGCGTTTGTTCTCGCCCACCGTGCCCATCTGCTTGGCGAGGTTGTCGCCGATGATGGGCAGGTAGACGTCATTGATCAGCTTGTTGCGAACGAACGAGCTCAGCGGTCGGGCCTGGAACTCGCTCAATCGCAGGGAATCGCGTTCGCGCGCACTGATGCGATGACGCAGCGCCTGGTAGCGCTCGAAGCCGGGCTGGAACTGGCGGCGATGCGACTGCCAGCGCTGCAGGAAATCATCCACCGCCAATTGCAGGTGGCCTTGGGTGACGCGCGCATGCTCACCGAGCAGGCCACCGACATCGGCGATCAAGGTCACCTCGCGTACCTGGCTGCGCAAGGCCCGTTCGCCGAGCAGCATCGCAGCGGCTTCCGGCACATAGCCGGCCATGGCGGCAAACTTCGGCTGGCCACACATTGCCTGCAACCATTGCAGCGCCTGCGCCCATTGCAGGGCCAGTCGCGTGTTCAGACGTTGCAGGCTGCGATCAAATGCATCCGCTTGCCCGGCAGCCTGCAGCTGTTCGCGCAGGCCGCTGAGCAGCTGCCGCGCGTAGCCACTGAAGGAGAAGGTTGGCTCGCCCTTGCCAAGCTCCGCCAGCAGGTACTCGGCAGCCAAGGCTGGCACGCCGCTGTCGAACGGCAAGCCATGCTCGTCCTGGAAGGCAGCCAACGCCGATGCGATCTCCGTGCGCAAGGCATCAAGCCCGTCCCGCACATTGAACAGCTTGGCGATGGCGAACGCACCGGCGGCGCGTTCCAACCACTGGCTCACTTCCTCGCGCTTGCCCTCACGCGCCCAGAACAGCAGGGCAAGCGCGCGTGGACCCGCCGCGTGCACCAGCGAACCGGCCGCCTGATACAGCGGCAGAACCGCCTGCAGGATCAACGTCGCATCGTGATCGTGAATGCCTTTCTCGTAGCCTTCGCGGTAACGTGGCGCAGCGAAATCGCGCACCCGCTTGGCCAGCGCATCGGCTTGCGCGGCTTCACGCAGCAACAGCTCCACGCTCAGGCCATCGCGGCCGTTGATGGCCGCATCCAGCAGCAGACCTGCCAGATACTCGCCGCGATAGAGCGCGACTGATTCCGAATCCAGGGTCACCGGCCAATAGTCGCGCAGCTCCTCCAGCTCCGGATCGACAATGGCCTCGTAGTAGTCGGTGCCAGTGAGATGTACTGCCAAACCATCGCCGCGCGGCAGGATGGTCAGGTCCAGCGGCTGGGTGTTGACACTGAAACGGTGTCTGCCAAGACGGATGATGTTGCCGCCGCCTTCGAACAGATCACTGCGATCACGCAGCGCCCGCACCGCCTGGTCGCGCACGCCCTTGAGCCGTGCTTCCACGTCGTCGGCCTTGACGCTGTCCTTGTAGTCGCGCAGGCGATCGGCGAGCTCACGCAACTTCAGGATCAGCGGGTCACCGGCGAAGAAAGCGTTCAGTTCATCAACGGTGGTGAAGCGCTCGGTACGCTTGGCCAGGCCATCAAGGATGCGGTTGGCTGCGTCCAGTACCGACTGTGCCTTGCGCTGGCGCGCATCCAGCAGCGTCTGCTTGTGCGACTCGAAGGTATCGAGCAGCTCCTCACGCTTGTTGAGGATGTCGCCAAGGAACTGTTCATGCTCGCCGAACTGGCTCTCCAGTTCTTCCAGCTGCACCATCAATCGCGACAACTGCTCGTCGGCGCGCTCCGGGTCGGTCGCCAAACCCAGCGCACTGGTGATGGCCTGGCTGAACAGGGAGAACTGTGCCCCAAACTGCGCCACGGCTTCAGCCGAACCCAATGAACGACGGCGCTGATCCGCACGTGCGCGCGCCTGGTTGAGCTTGGCGTAGATGGCAGAAATGGCCTCGACCACGCGCGTGCGCTGCGCGGCGTCGTCCACCTTCAGGCTGGCCATCAGCTCGGACAACATATCCAGATCGCCCGACATCACCTGCATCTGCGCGATCTGCTCGGACAGCTGCTTGGCGGTCTGTGCCACCTGCGCGGCGGCATCCAGCTCCTGCAATCGATCAGCGAACGGCTGCAGCGCCTTGTCGCTGCCAAGGAACTCACCCGCCGCCGCACCAACCCGGTCATGCGCCTCCTGCAAGGAGACGTTCATTGCATCGATGGCGGCGACGTCGACGTAACGGAAATCGCGCACCGTCAGCAGGCGGCCACGCAGCTTGCCGATGTCGCCCAGCGATTCGACGAACTCGCCGATCTTCGTCCAGTTCTGCGGCTGCAACCGCCCCAGCAGCGTCTTGTGCGCAGCGGTGACCTCAGCCATTGCCTGCGCCGACTGCTTGCGGATGCTCTCGACCTTCTCGTACTCGTCGAGCATCGACTCGCCGGTCGCACTGATCTCGCGCAGCAGCGTCGCGGCACCGTCGCAGTTGGCGTCATCCAGCCAATGGTGGGTATCGAACAGACGGCGCGCGTTATGGGTCAGCAGCTCGTAGCGCGGCAGCGACACCTCGCGACTGTCGATCTCGCGACCGAGATCAAGCAGATTCGAGATGCCACGCACCAGCTCGGCATTGCCGATGCGGGCCATGAAACTGGTGCCGGTGGGGGCATGTGCAGCGAATTCATCACTGCTGAACGGGGTCTGCCAGACCTGCATCGGATGGACGCGGGTAGGCTCCTCGTTTTCGGCATTGAACAGCACCATCCGGCCATCGCGCATGAAGGCATAGCCCATGCCGAACACCGGGTTCTGCAGCACGCGCTGGATGCTGTTGTAGACGAACAGCGCCGACTTTCCGGCTTCGCGCTCGTAGAAGATGTACAGCATGTCCTCGCCGTTTGGCGAACGGATGGAGCGCTTGTAACGCATGCCCTGCATCGAGGCATCGAACGCCTTGTGCTCGCCGCTTTGCAGGTAATAGCCACCGGGGAATATGACGCCATGGTCATCGGGCAGCTGCACGCAGGCCTGGACGATGGCGTCGTTGCGCACCACCTTGCCGGTCAGCGTGTTGTAGATCAGGCCACGCCAGCTGTCCTCGCGGTACGGCTGGATCTTCAGCAGGATCAGCGAGCCGACCTTGGCGAAGTCAATGGTCGCGTCGTCCACCGACTGCGTGCTGTCCTCGACCGGCTCGCTGTAAACGCCCTGCCCGGTCTCGGTATTGTTCTCGACCTTGATGGTCAGGTCACCGCCGGTAGTCTCGACGAAGATCGTGTCGAGGATGTTCAGGTGCGGGAAGCGGCCACTGATCAACATGTCGCGACCGGCACGCACCCACTCGAAATCGAACGGTGGCGGCAGCGCGATATCACGTTCGCCACGTGCATCGATATAGGTCAGCTCGCCACTGGGCGCCATCGCCCAACGGAATACGCGCACATCAGTGCTGCGCTCGCCGATCTGGAACGCAGCCAGCAACTTGCCGTCGCGTACGATCAGCTGCAGCAGCCGCGCATTCTTGTAGTACGCGTAGAGCTCACCAAAATCGTGGACGAAGCCGGCCTGGGCCAGGAAACTGCTTTTCAGATCCACCGGGGTGACGTCGTAGCCTTCGGCACCGTCCACCAGGCGATAGAGCCCAAACACATCTTCGATGCGGGTCTGTGTCTTCAAACCGATGAAGACGTTGTAGCCGAACAGCAGCAGGTCATCGCCGACCTGCACCACATCGCGGCCCACGCAGTTGTTCTCGCTGCGGATGCGGAAGCGCCCGATCACTTCCATCCGGCTGTCGCCAAACTCCTGCAGCCTGCGCTGGTTCAGCGCGTCCACCACCTGCCGCAGACGTGCGCCCTGATCGCTCAGACGTTTGCGCAGCACCTCATAGGCACCGCCCTGCGCCACCGCCTGATCGGCGATGGAGCCGCCTTCCGGCGTAGCGGCAGCGTCCAGATTTGTATCGGCCATCGATTGTTCCCTGCTCTGACATCGGCAGATTCCGTCCTCGGGACGGAATCCCCGACGCCCTCATGCTCGTGTGCCGCCAGCTCCAGCCAGGCGGCGCATCAACGCCCCACGCGGTGCACCCGCGCGGGGCACGCCAACGCTCAACCTGCGTCCGACTCCATCGCCGGCGTATCGACACCACGCCGGGCCGGCAGACCGCGCGCGGACATGTCCACGCCCAGGTAGCGCTGCATCAGGTCCTGCACGATCGGGCTCTTGTCGGTGAGGCCCTCAATCGACTTGCCCAGCGAGACCGCCTTGACCAGGTTCTCGAACATGCCGCCGTCGCCGCCGACCATGTCGATCCTGGCGTTGCGCAGCGCACTGGCGATGACCTCGGCATTCTCCTTGGTCACTTCCTTGCCGGCGTCGATCGCCGCCAGGGCCTGACGCAGGCCGGTTTCCAGGGTCATGCGGAACTCTTCGTGGCCGCGTGCGGTGTCGCCCAGCGAATCGATGGCCTGGAACTTGCGGGTCAAACCGTCGGCTTCGGCGAACAGCTTCTTCTCGATGACCGCCGCTTCGGCCACGCCCAGCGTTTCGGTTGCCGTTGCCTTGGCACGGCCCATCTGCTCCTCGCCCTGCGCACGCGCGGCCAGCTGCTCGGCCAGCACCTTGGCTTCGGCCGTACCCTGCTTCAGATTGGCGTCGGCCATCGCATCGACGACGCGGGCTTCGGCAATACCAACCTTCTCGATGGCCAGCGCGCTGGCTTCCTTGACCTGGGCATCCGCCAGGCCCGGTGCGGCACGCTCGGCGCGCACGCCATCGGCCAGTGCTTTCTTGGCTTCGGCCTGCTTGCCGGCGGCATCGAATTCGGCCTGCGCCAGCGTGGTGATCTCCACCGCGCGGTGCTTGGCAGCAGCTTCGCTGGCTTCGGCCTCCTTGACCTGCTTGAGCATGGCTTCCTGCGCCTGCGCTTCGGCTTCGAGGATGGCGACCTGCTTCAGGCGGTCAGCTTCCGATACCTGGCGCACTTCCTTGATGCGCTCTTCTTCCTGCGCCACGGTCTTGTCGATGGAGATGCGCTCACGGGTGATGTTGGCAACATCCATCTTGCCCTGCTCGACCACCTTGTCACGCTCCACGCCCTGCAGCTGCACTTCACGATCGGTGGTGACCTGCTCCAGCTGGCGGGCACGGGCGACGCGCTCGACTTCGATGGCAACGGCACGCTGACGGTTCTGCTCGGCCACTTCCACTTCGCGCAGGCGGTTCTGGTCGCGGATGTCGATCAGCTGCTGCGCTTCGATGCGGGCATTCTCGGACAGCTGGCGCTGTTCTTCCTGCACCTTCAGGGTCTCGGCTTCCTCGCGGGCGCGGATGGTTTCCACCTCACGGCGCTGGCGCGCCTCGGCCTCTGCCTGCTGCCGCTCAAGCGCCAGCGTGGCTTCCTTGGCCTCGACATTCTTCTTGGTGATGGCCAGGCGCTCGTTCTGCGCCAGCTCGTTGGTGATCACGTTCTGCGCGGCGGTCAGCTCGGTGATCTTGCGGATGCCTTCGGCGTCGAGGATGTTGCTGGGGTCGAGCAGCGACTTCGGGGTCTGCTCCAGGTAGTCGATGGCCACGTCTTCCAGCGCGTAACCATTCAAATCATTGCCGATCACCGCGATGATTTCGTCACGGAATTCCTGGCGCTTCTCGAACAGCTGGGTGAAATCGAACTTCTTGCCCACGGTCTTCAAGGCTTCGGAGAACTTGGCGTTGAACAGGTCATCCACCGCGTTCTTGTCCGAGGCGCGATCTGCACCGATGGCTTTGGCCACGCGTAGCACATCGGCCTGGGTCTCGTTGACGCGCAGGTAGAACGCCACGGTGATGTCGGCGCGCATGTTGTCACGGCAGATCAGGCCTTCCTTGCCACGACGATCAACCTGCAGGGTGATCAGGCTGATCTTCATGTGCTCGGCGCGGTACAGCACCGGAATGATCAGGGCGCCGGTGAAGTGCACCTTCGGCTGCGCGCTCATGTCGTTGACGATCAGCGCGGTGCCTTGGTCAACCTTCTTGTAGAAGGCTTTGAACAAACCCGCCAAACCAAGGAAAAACACCAGCAGGGCAGCAACCCCGACAATGAAAGTGGCCAGCGCAGCAGTACTCATCAGTGGATCTCCTTGTCGCCTGATACATCAGAAGGGAAAACGTCCAAGCCTGGCAGGTCGGAATCGGCGACCACCAGGTAGTGATTCTTGTCGGGCAGGTATTCCACCAGCTTTACACGCTGGCCACGCGGCAAACGGCTGCCTTCGCGGGTCCGCACATGCAGGATCAGGCCGGCACCACCGTCGTCCATGCTGGCATAGCCCTGCGTGGCATTGACTTCCGGCGAGGTGACCTGGGCAAACCGGCCGAGGATGGACTCCTGGGCAACCGGCCGAAGCTTGAGCAGCAGTCGGCGTATTGGCCGCAGCACCCAGGCCGACACCACCGCACCGGGAATCAAGGCGGCAATGGCCACCACCGTGCCTACACCCCAGCGCAGGGGCGCCGGCAGTGACTGCAGAAAGAAAAGTTGAACCAGATAGGTGATGGTCCAGCCGAAAAAGGCCAGCAGCAACACCACCAGCATGGTCGGCGCACCACCGAGGCCGAGCCGCGCGAACATCGCGGCAATGCCGGTCGCGCCATGCTCACCGCCATGGGAATGAAAGTCGGCGCCGTCGCCGCTACCAATGCCACCGTCATCAACGATACCGGTCGCGGCCAGCAACCAGTAGATGACAGCAAACGCGAACACGACGCTGTAAGGCAACGTCGGGTAGGACAGCGCTACTTCCAGAAACTCCGCCATGCACACTTTCCTTGTGGCGCCCAGCTGCTCAGCGGGAACTGCCCCAGCCTGCAAGCTGTGACAGCATCATCCGTTTCCCACAGGCATCCGTGCTTGTCGCCGTGGACACCATCATAAGGGAATCAGCCCAGACATGCCCTGCGACCGGATCCCAAAAGTGCGGCAGCCCCGGGCAGCACCAGTGCAATACATCGCCACGCTCAGCGCGCGTATTCAGTCCTGCTCGACATGCAGGTCGGCGCGGCGTACTTCTTCGACGAACTGGCGCATCTTGTAGCCGTCCTTGATCCCGGGCGACACCTCGATGCCGCTGGACACATCCACGCCCCAAGGCTGGGTCGCGAGAATGGCGTCGTGCACGTTCTCTGGGCGAATCCCCCCGGCCAGCAGGTACGGCCGGTGCACACCGGGCGGAATCTGCGACCAGTCAAAGGCGACGCCGGTGCCGCCGCTGCCACCGGCCACGTGGCTGTCGAACAGGAAGCCCGCGGCATGCGGATACATCTGCTGCAACCCGCGCGCAGTGACGTCGCTGCGTCCGCCCATCGCAATCGCCTTCAGGTACGGCATATTGAAGCTGCGGCAGAACGCATCGTCCTCGTCGCCATGGAACTGCAACAAGGTTGGCCGCACCGCGCGCAGCACTTCGCGCACTTCCTCGCGATTGTTCTGCTGGAACAGGGCCACCACTTCGACCATCGGTGCGATCGCCTGGCGCATGGCGCGCGCCTCGGATGGTGCCACCCTGCGGGCACTGCCCTTGGCGAAGATGAAACCGATGGCATCCACACCCAACTCGGTGGCCAGGCGGATGTCGCCTGCGCGGGTCATGCCGCAGAATTTGATGCGGGTACGAAACAGCGTACGGCTCACAGTGTCACCTCGTCCGGCAGCTTCCAGAGCTCAGGATACAGCGGACCGACGAATACCAGGCCCTGCGGCGGTGCGGTTGGCCCTGCCAGGTTGCGATCACGGCCTGCCAGCAGCTCCCCGATCCAGCTTTCAGGTTTTTCGCCAGCGCCCACCATCATCAGCGAACCGACGATATTGCGCACCATGTGATGCAGAAAGGCATTGGCCTGGACCTCGACCTCGACCACCTCGCCCTGGCGCCGCACGGCGATCGATTGCAGCTCACGGCGGGCATGCAAGGCCTGGCATTGCGCGCTGCGGAACGCACCGAAGTCGTTCTCACCAAGCAGCGCCTGCGCCGCCCGATGCATGGCATCGGCGTCCAGCGGGCGCCGATCCCAGCTCAGGATCTGCCGGTACAGCGCCGGCCGTACCTGGCGGTTGAGGATACGGTAGCGATAACGTCGCGCCTTGGCCGAGAACCGCGCATGGAACTCATCCACCACCGGCACGCACCAGCGCACGCAGATCGACGGCGGCAACCGCGTGGTGGTACCCAGCACCCAGCCACGCGGCGCACGCTCGACATCACTGTCGAAGTGCACGACCTGGCATTCACCGTGCACGCCGGCATCGGTACGCCCTGCACACACCACACTGATCGGCGCATTGGCGACCGAAGACAGTGCCTCCTGCAACGTGGCCTGCACACTCGCGCAGCCGTGCTCGCCAAGCTGTTGCCAGCCCTTGAACTCGCTGCCGTCGTACTCCACGCCCAGCGCATAGCGCATCATTGAACCTCTGATCTTGTTGGAACCGGTGGAACCATGCCCAACTCAGTCGTTGTCGCGCTCTGACCACACAGCCAGTTCGTTGCCACCCGGTTCCAGGAATTGGAACCGCCGACCACCGGGAAAAGTGAAGATCGGCTTGACCACTTCACCGCCCTGCGTTGCGATGACCTCGAGCAGCGGGCCCAGCTGTGCGGCATACAGCACCAGCAGCGGCGCGCCCACGCTGGTCGTCGCCGGCGCACCCCGGAAGAAGCCACCCTGCAGCTCACCGTCATCAAAAGCAGTGTAATCCGGGCCGTAGTCTTCAAACGTCCAGCCGAACACCTGCTCGAAAAAAACACGACTCGCCGCAGGGTCGCGCGAGGCGAATTCCACGTAGTCAATCCGCCGCTCGCGTTTCATTGCAACTCTCCGTCAGGCCATGCGGCCAAGTAATTCCAGCGCTTCACTGCGTGCCTGCGGATCAGCGCTGGCAGCAACCTCGTTGAGCAGGGTACGGGCGGTCTCGGCATCGCCAAGATCGAGATAGGCAATGGCCAGCTCCAGCCGCTCACGGCCAGCAGGTGCCGGTGCCAGCGGCGCAACCGCAGCCACGTCACCGGCCATCCAACCCGCCTCATCGGCCGCAGCCGGCTCGGGTTGCGCAGGCACAGGCTCGACCACCGCGTCGAACTGCCGCGAGGCCTCAAACAGCAGCACAGGCTTGTGTGCAACGGCCGGCGCAGCCGCCGGAAGCACCGGCTCCACGCGGGCCGGCGGACTGGACTTCAGCCATGCCGGCATCGGTTCTTCATAGGCTTCGGGCTGCACTTCCGCAACGACCGGCAACGGCTGGACGTCGAGCTCGGCCCGCGGGTCGAATTCGTCCACTTCCGCTGCATGCAACGACTGCTGCGCAGCAGCGGCGCCCATCACCGGCATCGCTGCGGCCAGGTCTCCCGCCTCGAAATCAGCGCGCGGGGCAACCGGCAGTGGCTTGCGCCGACGGCTCAGCAGCCAACCCAACGCACCCAGTACCAGCAACGCCAGCCCCAACCAGATCCAGCCAAACGAACCGCTGCCATCACGCTTGGCCGCCTCACCCAATTGCTGCTGGGCAGCGGCCAGATCCGAATCCTTCATCGCGATCAGCGATTGCTGCTGCTTCTGCAGCTTCTCGAGTTCGCCGACCCGATCACGCAGCTCCTGCAGTTCCGCGTCACGTGCCGCCAGATCTTCCTTGGCTTGCTGCAGCTGTTCGTTGGCCAACATGTCACCCTCGCCACCGGCATCGAGTCCGGTCGTCATTCCCGCAGTCTGTTGTGCGCCGGCCACGGCCGGGGCGATTTCCAGGCGTGCACCACTGGGGCCCGCACTTGCTGCTGCCGGTGCAGCGGCCTTGGCCGGCGCCACCACAGCATCGGCTACGGCCGGCTGCGGAATGGGCGCGCGTGCCTGTCGCCACTGTGCGGCCTGGTCACGAACGATGGCACGTGCCTCGGATGCATCCACCCGTGCCAGCTCTTCCTGCGCCGGGGTACGCAGCACCGCACCCTGCTTGAGCAGGTTGATGTTGCCGCGGATGAAAGCTTCCGGATTGGCCCGCATCAGCGCGACCATGGTCTGGTTCAAGGACGCGCCGCTCTCGCGCGACAACTCGCGGGCGATCTGCGACAGGCTCTGGCCGCGCTGCACCGGAGCCAGCTGGCCTTCACTACTGGCCACCGGCATCGCTGCAGGGCGCGCTGCAGGCGCCGCAGCAACCGGTTGAGCCGGCGCAGGTGCTGCTACCGGCGCGGCAGGTGCCGGCAACTCAGGCAGCGGCTCGGGCTCACGCACGATCAGATTGGATTGGGCCGCAGCCGGCGCTTCGATGACCGGTTCGGCCACTGCGGTTGCGGCTTCGGGTGCGGCCACCAGCGCCGAGTATTCACGCACCAGCCGGCCCTGGCCCCAATCGACCTCGATCAGGAAACCCACCGACGCCACCTGCACCGGCGCGGCACTGGTCACCCGGATCACCGCGCGGCCGTCACGGTCCTGCGCAAACTGGAATTGCAGTTCTCCTACCAGCCCGGTCGGCGCAGCCAGCCCTACGCGCTCGAAGGTGGCCGCTGATGCCAGCCCCGCCTTGGCGTTGTCGAGCTCGCTCGCATCACTGGTAATGACCGGAATCTCAGCCAGCAAAGGCTGTCCCGGCTTGGACAGGACGCGGATATTGCCCAGCCCCAACGCCATTGCTGTGCTACTGAACAGCGCCAGGCCGAGAACCAGCACACCTTGTAATGAGCGCATCGCGCCCCCGCCCCTTGGTTTCATGGCGGCCAATATAACGGCTGACCCGCCTTTCGAACACCGCTGTACCGCCCATATGCAACGACGCCGGCATCACGCCGGCGTCGTTGGGGGGATCAGCCGCCGTTGGCGACCAGCTCGGCGAGCTGCACTGCGTTCAGTGCGGCACCCTTGCGGATGTTGTCCGCCACCACCCACATGTTCAAACCACGCGGGTGCGAGATGTCCTCGCGGATGCGGCCGACATAGACCGGATCGGTGCCCGAAGCATGGGTGACCGGGGTCGGATAGCCGCCAGCCTTGCGCTCGTCCACCACCTTCACGCCTGGCGCGGTGGCCAGCAGCTCACGGGCCTGCTCGGTGCTGATCTTCTTCTTCGTCTCGATGTTGACCGCCTCGGAGTGGCCGTAGAACACCGGCACACGCACTGCGGTGGGGTTCACCAGGATGCTGTCGTCGCCGAGTATCTTGCGGGTCTCCCAGACCAGCTTCATTTCTTCCTTGGTGAAGCCGTTGTCGAGGAACTCGTCGATGTGCGGGATCAGGTTGAAGGCGATCTGCATCGGGAACTTCTTCGGCTCGATCTCCTGGAAGCCGAGCAGCTGCGCGGTCTGCTTACCCAGCTCTTCCATGCCGGTCTGGCCCGCGCCCGACACCGACTGGTAGGTGGCGATATTGATGCGCTCGATGCCGTACTCGCGGTGGATCGGCGCCAGCACCGGCATCAGCTGCATGGTCGAGCAGTTCGGGTTGGCGATGATGCCGCGCGGGCGGTTCTTCGCTGCTTCCGGATTGACCTCGGACACCACCAGCGGCACGTCATCGTCGTAACGGAAGGTCGACGAGTTATCGATCACCACGGCGCCAGCAGCGGCGAACTTGGGCGCGAATTCCTTGGAGATACCACCACCGGCCGAGAACAGGGCGATCTCGACGCCGGCCGGGTCGAACGTGGCCAGGTCCTGGATGGTGATCTTGTCGCCTTCAAAGTCGACCTGCTGGCCGGCCGAACGCTCGGAGGCGAGCAGGGTCAGCTTGCTGATCGGGAAACTGCGCTCGGCCAGGATGGACAGCATGGTCTGGCCGACAGCGCCGGTGGCGCCAACAACGGCTACATGGAAACGACGGGCTTCATTGCTCATGGGGATACTCGAAAGTTTGGAGGGGGAGACACACATCGAGCCAGGTTCGGGGAACCTCCAGCGCGCGGCTGCCGAGGCTCCCTATCGTTTTTTGTCGTCGATTTTTTTGCCGGCAACGGCAATGCGCGCGGTGCCGTTGCTCAGCAGTTCGGTATTGATGGCATTGACCGGCTTGCCGGCATCCGGGCCGATGCCCAGGCCCGCCAGCAGGTTGTCCAGCGCAACCTGCACCATCGCCCGGCGTGTTGCCAGCGATGCGCTGCCGATATGCGGAGTGAGCACGATGTTGTCCAGCGCCAACAATTCCGGACGCACGTTCGGCTCGTTCTCGTAAACGTCCAACGCGGCCGAGGCCAGGCGACCGTTGGCCAGCGCATCGATCAGGGCCAGCTCATCGACGATACCGCCGCGGGCGATGTTGACCAAGGTGGCGGTCGGCTTCATCTTCGCCAGCGCGGCAGCGTTGATGATGTGGTGGTTCTGCGCCGTATACGGCAGCACCAGCACCAGGTGATCGACGCTGGCCAGTAGTTCATCGAAACCGACATAGCTGGCGCCGACCGCCTGCTCCTGCTCGGCAGGCAGCTGCGAACGGTTGTGGTACAGCACCTTCATGCCGAAGCCATGATGGCCACGGCGGGCAATGGCCTGGCCGATCCGGCCCATGCCGAGGATGCCCAGGGTGCTGCCATGCAGATCGGCGCCGAGCATGGTGGTGAACGACCACTGCCCCCACTTGCCGTCACGCAACCAGCGATCGGACTCGACGATGCGGCGAGCGGCCGCCATCAGCAGCGAGAAGCCTAGATCGGCTGTGGTTTCGGTAAGTACGTCCGGCGTATTGCTGGCAACGATGCCAGCTGCATTCAACGCAGGAACATCAAGATTGTTATAGCCGACGCCAACGTTGGCGATCATCTTCAACGCGGACGCATTGGCGATTTCCGCCGCACCGATCCGCTCGTTGAGCGTGATGAGGACGCCATCCATGCCGGCCAGATTCGCACTGAGGCTGGCACTGTCGTGCTTGGTGACCGCATCAGTGGAAACCACATCACAGTGCAGCGCCAACTGCGCGACGGTGTCGTCGAACAGGGGCTGCGACACCCAGACGCGAGGACGACAGTCAGTCATTGCGCTGGCCAGGAATACGTGGGCTCATCTCGCCGACATCGCAACATTGGGCGCGGTGGCGCATGGCCTGGTCCATCAACACCAGCGCCAGCATCGCCTCGGCGATGGGCGTTGCGCGGATGCCGACGCAGGGATCATGGCGACCGGTGGTGATGACCTCGACCGCATTGCCGGCCGTATCCACGGTTGCGCCGGGCAGGCGCAGGCTGGAGGTTGGCTTGAGCACCATCGAGGCAACGATCTGCTGGCCGGTGGAAATGCCACCGAGGATGCCGCCAGCATGGTTGGACTGGAAGCCCTGCGGGGTGATCAGGTCACGGTGCTCGGTGCCCTTCTGCGCAGCGCTGGCAAAGCCATCGCCGATCTCCACGCCCTTGACCGCATTGATGCTCATCAGCGCGGCGGCGATATCGCCATCGAGCTTGCCGTAGATCGGCTCGCCCCAACCCGGCGGCACGCCATCGGCAACCACGGTGACGCGCGCACCGACCGAATCGCCGGACTTGCGCAGCGCATCCATATAGGTTTCCAGCTCCGGTACCTGCCTGGCATCGGGCCAGAAGAAGGGGTTGTCTTCGACTGCATTCCAGTCGAACCCGGCCGGGGTGATCTCGCCAAGCTGCGACAGGTAACCGCGCACGCTGACACCGAAACGCTGCAGCAGCCACTTCTTGGCAACCACGCCAGCGGCCACCCGCATGGTGGTTTCACGCGCGGAGGAACGGCCGCCACCGCGCGGGTCACGGATGCCGTACTTCTGCCAGTAGCTGTAATCGGCATGGCCCGGGCGGAACTGCTGGGCGATGTTGCTGTAATCCTTGCTGCGCTGATCGGTGTTGCGGATCAGCAGCGCGATAGGCGTGCCGGTGGTGCGGCCTTCATAGACGCCGGACAGGATCTCGACCTCATCGGCCTCACGCCGCGCGGAGGTGTGGCGGCTCTTGCCGGTAGCACGCCGCTGCAGGTCGTGGGTGAATTCTTCGGGGCTGATTTCCAGACCGGGCGGGCAACCATCGATCACGCAGCCGATGGCCGGCCCGTGGGATTCACCGAAGGTAGTGACGCGGAGGAGTTGTCCGAATGTATTCAATGCCGTTGTGCTCTTGCGGTTGCTCTTGCGGTTGCTCTTGCGGTTGCTCTTGCGGTTGCTCTTGCGGTTGCTTTTATGCCGTCATTCCCGCGAAGGCGGGAATCGCTCTTGCTCTTGCTCTTGATTGTGCTCTTGATTGTGCTCTAGAT
>NZ_JBXFWF010000076.1:0-21581 GCF_056854515.1 Stenotrophomonas sp. STEN063 | reverse complement strand
CACTCCTCCGTGTGCGCGCCTTGGGGCTCGCGCTTCGCCTCCCCCCCCCCCCCTCCCCCCCTCCCCCGGGTTGGTCTGGGGAGGGGTGCTCTTTGCCGTGCGCCAACGCCCGCAGAATGTCCTCCAATACCACCGGCATCCGCTGCAGCACCTCATCATTCCAATAGCGCAGGACACGGAAGCCCAATCCCTGCAGCACCTCGGTCCGCCGCTGGTCATAGGCAAGCTGCTCAAGATGCTGCCCACCATCCAGCTCGACGATCAGCCTCGCTTCAAGGCAGACGAAGTCGGCGATGTAGCCGGCCAAGGGTTTTTGTCTGCGGAAGCGGAAGCCTGCCAACTGGCGTCGGCGTAGTTGCTGCCATAGGCGGTCTTCGGCATCAGTGGGGGTGTTGCGCAGGGCTCTGGCACGCCTTCGCAGCTTGTCCATTGCGGCTCTCCGTCTTTCGTACGGAAAGCCTGCAATTGCCGTTGATGGGAGCCTGTCAGGGAATAGCTGGATTCGGGCTGTCCTTCGACTCAAACAGCACTGCGCTTTACCCCTCCCCAACCCTCCCCTTGCCTACAGCAAAGGGAGGGGGCAAAGCTTTAGCCCTCCCTTTCGCGCAGCGAAGGGGAGGGTTGGGAGGGGTGCTCTTGCTCTTGCTCTTGCTCTTGCTCGTGCTTCAAGCCTTCCAGCTCAACCCAACTGCGCTTGCGCCCACACCGCCAATTTCTCACGCCCGATCTTGGCGTTGTGGCGGATATCCACGGGAAAGCTCGATTGGCGCAGGAAATATTCAATGCCGGCAAAACCCGGATGACGCAATGCCATGATCCTCAATTGCCTTTCGATCTCACCGGAGTGCTGATCCGGCAGCGGCTCGTAACACAGCACCGGCACCTGCTGGCCCAAGGCACCAACACCCACCAAAGCCGTGCGCCGCACACCTGCCACGGTGTTGAACACCGGCTCCACCTGCTCGGTGTACAGCGGCCCTGTCGCCGTCTCGACCCGATGCGTCTTGCGCCCGCAGAACCACAGCCGCCCATGCGCATCGAACCAACCCACATCGCCCATGCGGTGCACGATGCGCTCGCCGCCATCGGCCAGTACTTCGCGGATCTTGGCTGCGGCCGTGGCCTGCGGCCGGTTGAAGTAACTATCGGTCGTTGTCGGGCCGACCACGGTGATCTCACCCACCTCCCCGGCCGGCAACTCACGCACGCCGTTCCAGTCAGCGATGGGCTCGTCGGTGATGGCAATGATGCGCACAACATTCGGTGCGACCACGCGACCAACGCAGGTGCCCGCACCAGCCTCGGTGGCCTCACGCGTATCGACCAGCTCGCGACCTTCAATCACCGCTACCGGCAGGCATTCGGTGGCACCGTAAGGCGTCCAGAACTGGCCGTCCTCCGGCATCAGCGAACGGATCTTGGACACGATCTCCGGCGGCACCGGCGCACCCGCCGAAGTGGCGCGGGTCACCGTTGGCAACGGCTGGCCGTGCTCGGCCAGCACCCGCATCAATGCCGGCGAACCGAACAGCTGGGTCACGCCGAAGCGGGCAATGGCATCGTGAAGCTTGCGCGGATCGGCGCTGCCCGGCCGGGTCGGGTCCATGTCCGGGATCACCGACGTCAGGCCCAGCGCCGGGTCGAACAGGGCGAACGGCGGGAACGTCGGCAGGTCGATGCCACCGGGCTGCATGCCGAAAGCATTGCGCAGCAGTTCCACCTGGCCGACGAAATGCCGATGCCGGTAGACCACGCCCTTGGGCACGCCGGTGGAGCCGCTGGTGAACAGGATCGCGGCTACGTCATCGGGCGCGGTGGCGGCCAGTTGGCTGCCCGCGCCTGCGCCATCGGCCTCGATCTTCGCCAGCGTGGTCCCGCCCCAGCCCCAGCGCCGACCGACGGTGACCTTGACCTTGGCCGCCTTGGCCCAGCCCAGCAGAACCCGCGCAAATTGCGCCAAGGGGATGCCGATGAAGGCCTGCGGCTGTGCTTCATCCAGGCACTGCTTCAGCGCGCGCTTATCAATGCCGGGGTCGACCAGCACCGGCACTGCGCCGATCTTGAACAGGGCAAACATCAACAGGAAGAACTCCGGCCCCGGCCGCACCATCACCACCGCACGCACCCCGCGGCCGATGCCGTTTGCCGCCAAACCAGCGGCAATGGCGTCGCTGCGAGCGTCCAGGGTGCGGTAATCGAGGATCACGTCATAGGCGGCCATGCCATTGGCGGCGGGCTTGCCGGGGCAACGGATGGCGATCTGGTCGGGCCGTTCACGCGCCAGCTCGGGCAGGCGCGCGGCGATATTGCAGGTTTCGTTCATCTTCCTATTGTCGCCAATGCAGAAAAATCTTGCGCGCAGGCCGTCGCCGTGGAAAATTTCGCACCTTCCTTTTGTCCTAATCCTGCCGCCTAGGCCGGTATCCCATGCCCCATCCCTGCCTGACCTGCGGTGCCTGCTGCACCCAATACCGCGTTGCCTTCCATTGGATGGAATCGGACGAAGTCACCGAAGGCGGCGTGCCCCACCAGCTGACCCAGCGCCTGGACCCGCACCGGCTGTGCATGCAGGGCACCTACTCGGACCCGATCCGCTGCGTGGCCCTGGACTCGGAGATCGGCGTGTACTCGCGCTGCACCATCCACCCGAACCGGCCCAGCGTGTGCCGCGAGGTGGACGCCTCCTGGGAATACGGCAAGGCCAGCTCACAGTGTGACCGCGCGCGCATCGCCCACGGCATGCCGGCATTGACCCTGGCCGATTGGCGCTGGCGCGATGATGCCGACAACGATGGCGACGACCATCCGGACGACAACGGCAACAGCCCGTCATCACCGCCGAATACGCCGATTGCCGCTTGAGGGTGATGCGGTAGTTGTGGGCTTTGGGCTTTGGGCTTTGGGCTTTGGGCTTTGGGCTTTGGGCTTTGGGCTTTGCCCTTACGCCGTCATTCCCGCGCAGGCGGGAATCGCTCTTGCTGTTGCTCTTCGCCGTTGCCCTGTCCAAAGCCAAGGCAGAAGCCGAAGCAAGAGCCAGAGCGATTCCCACCTACGCGGGAATGACGGCAAAAAATCAAAGGCATAAAAGCAAGAGCGAAAGCTGCCTCAAAGCGCCTTGTAACGCCCCCAAAGCACCTCGAACTGCTGGGCAAAGCTGCGCACCAGATTGCGGTCATTGCTGACCACCAGATTCTCATCGTTGTGCTCGGTCGCGGTGCGCGTCCAGTTGAAGCTGCCGTTGGCCAGCTGCTTGCCATCGAACAGCGCGAATTTGTGGTGCATGTGGTATTCGCTGTGGTCCACCCGCACCGGGATGCCGCTCTCGTTCAAGCGACGGACGTCGTTGCCGTCGTCGTAGACCTTGTCGTTGTCGCTGATGATGCGCACCACCACGCCGCGCTTGTGCGCATCCAGGATGACCCCGCTCAGGCGGTCATCGGAGATGGTGAATACACAGATGTCCAAGGTCTGCTTCGCGCTGGCGCACAGCGCGCGCAGGCGCTGCATGCAGGCATCGCCCGGGGAGAAATAGGTACTGGTCAGGGTTTCAACCGGCCCGGCGTTGACGTCCAGCGTGCGTACCACCTGTTCAACCCACTTCAGCATCGGCAGTGCTTCGGCAGGATTGGCAGCGACCTGCTCGCGGGCGATATCGAAGGCGCGATTGCGCAGGAAGCGCAGGCGGTCGGGCGGTAGTTCGACGCCCAGCTCGCGCAGTGCGGAGCGTTCCTCGTTGCTCAACGCAAGGTCCTGCGCGCTGTCACGCAGCTGACGGTCCAAGCTGTCGAAATCCATCCTTCGCTCCCTGTGCCAAGAAGCACAGAGCTTCGCACACCCGCACCTGTCTGTAGGAGCGGCGTCAGCCGCGAAGCTGACTCAATGGGAAAGGCCACAGAAGCTTACCCCTCCCCAACCCTCCCCTCCGCCTTTGGCGCATGGGAGGGGGCAGAAGCAGGCATCGCGCGCTCACGGCTTTTGTGGGAGCGGCGTCAGCCGCGAAGCTGGTGCAAAGGGAACGGCCACAAAAGCTTACCCCTCCCCAACCCTACCCTCCGCCTTCGGCGCATGGGAGGGGGCAGAAGCAGGCATCGCTCGCTCAGCTTTTTGTAGGAGCGGCGTAAGCCGCGAAGCTGGCAATGCTTCAGTCCACGAGAAATCAATCATCGCGCGAGCTTTGCGCGAAACGCCAGGCAACGGCTTGCAGGATGCGGAGGTAGCCGTAGCGGATCTATCCCTTGCTTCGCGGCTGACGCCGCTCCCACAAGCCCCGGCTCACCCCAGCGGGTTGCGCTCCAGGAAGGCTCTTACCGCCGGCACGATCACTTCGTGCTTGTCTTCCAACACATAGTGGTTGGCATCTTCGAACTCGGTCACTTCCGCCTGCGGCAATGCCTTGCGGAAGCCGGTCAGGAAGTGATGATCGAAGCAGATGTCACGCAGGCCCCAGGCGATGTACACCGGGCGATCCGCGAACGACGGCAGCGCTGCCGCCGCACGCTCCAGCAGCGACCAGGCCTTGTCGGCTGGCGACAGCGGGATGTCCTGCATGAAGCGGATGGTGGAAATGCGGTTGGCCCAGTTGTTGTACGGCGACACATAGGCGCGACGTACATCGGCCGGCATGCGCCGGCTTACGCCCAGCCACGAGGCGCCGGACGAGAATGCATTGAAGGTGCGGATGAACCATTCACCCGGCTTCCAGTGCCGGCCCATGGCGATCTGCCACGGCATCGGCTTCTCCGGCGGCAACGGGAACGAGGCGGTATTGGTGATCACCAGGCGCTTGACCTGATCGTGGTGCGACAGCGCCCAACCGAAGCCGATCATGCCGCCCCAGTCATGCACGGCCAGCGTCACCGGGCCGGTGATGCCCAGATGCTTGAGCAATGCGTCCAGATCATCCACGCGCGACTGCAGGGTGTACTCATAACGGCTGTCGTCGGGCTTGTCGGACAGGCCCATGCCGATATGGTCCGGCACGATGCAGCGGTACTTGTCGCTGAGGCCGTTGACCAGGTGCCGCCACAGGTAGCTCCACGACGGGTTGCCGTGCAGCATCACCACCACCTCGCCATCGCGCGGACCTTCATCGATGTAGTTCATCGACAAGCCGGGGCGGACTTCGAAGCGGTGGGTCTTGCTGGGGTAACCGGGGAGTTTGTTCATCGGGTCGCACCTGCGGCTGCTAAGCCCCGCTCCCGCCGGGAGAGGGGTTGGGGAGAGGGTTGGCCGGAGTGGAGGAGCTTGAACAACTGCTCTAACTCCCAGCGCTTGCGTGCTGCGCACGCTTACCCTCTTCCGCCCTTCGGGCACCCCCGCCTTCGCGGGGGCAGGCCCTTTGTTCCTCCCGCAAGGGGAGAAGGGAAAAACCTGCGAACTGACAATTGCGCCTCCTGCGGAAGCGAAGCCGTCAGGCCACGGCCTTGTTACCAGACCACCTCGGCCATCGTGCAGTTCAAGCCCGAGCCAATGCCCATCAGCGCGACGCGGTCGCCCTTCTTGAGCTTGCCCAGCTGGCGCAGCTTGCTCAGCACGATCGGTACCGACGCCGGGCCGATGTTGCCGTGCTCGCCAAAGATGGTCATCACCTTCTTCGGGTCGATGCCGAAGGCCTTGATGAAGGCATTGGTATGCGGCTGGCTGACCTGGTGGATCACGAACTGGTCGATCTCCTCCACCGCCCAGCCCAGCGCTTCACGCGTGGCTTCAAAGGTCTTGGTGGCCAGCTTGATGCCTTCGATCAGCAACATGCGGGTGTCGGTGACCATGCGATCCAGGTTGCCCACGCACAGCTTGTTCCACTGGTTGGCCGCACGGGTCACGCCGCCCTTGTAGCGCGGGGCGTCCGGCACCAGCTCCGAACGCGCCATCACCATTGCTGCCGCACCGGAACCGGTGGTCAGCGCGGCGACTTCGTCGCGCAGCTGCTGGGCGGTGATGTCCGGGGACATCATGCGCTCCAGGGTCTTTTCATAGACCAGGTTGGAGGTCTCGCCGTCGACGATCAACGCATAGTCGATGTCGCCGCGCTCCAGCATGCGTGCGGCCACGTCCATGCCATTGATGAAGGCAAGGCAGGCGTTGGCGATGTCGAAGGTGACGCAGTCTTCGCCGATGCCCAGATTGCCGGACACGATGGAAGCGGTGGACGGCTCCAGGTAATCACGGCTGACGGAAGTGTTGACCAGCAGGCCAACCTTGTCGGCAGTGATGCCGGCATCTTCCAGCGCCTTGCGGCCGGCCATGGTGGCGGCGTCCGAGGCCTGTGTACCCTGGTCCCAAAGGCGGCGCGCGTGGATGCCGGCGATATCGCCAAGCACGTCGGCACGAATGCCAAGGCGTTCCAGCGTGGGCTGGAGCCGCTCGTTGATTTCCTTTGAGGTCAGCGTATGCGGCGCATCAATATGCGCCAGTCCCGCGATCGAGACATTTTGAAAAGGCATCAGAAAGCGCCAAGACTCAGGCGAAGGGGTCGCCATTCTAGCGCCTGCGCATTTTTACCGCATCTTTACAAATCGGCGGCCCGGCGTATGGAGCCGCCGGGGCCGTAAGACAGCTGGAAAATCAGCGCGGCGGGCACTGGAAGGCAGCAAAGCGCTGGCTGCCATCGGTCGGCAGGCCGCTGGCCTGTACGGCATTGGCGCCGGCACTGGGGGCCTCGTTGCGGGCCAGGGTTTCCAGTTCTTCCTGCACGCGCAGCGGGTTGCGGTTGTAGAAGCCAACCTTGCTCTTTACCGAGACCACGATCTCGCCCTTGGTCACGCAGCCCGGCGCAACTGGGCCTGCTGGCAATACGCGCACGGTCTTGCCGCCGGATTCAATCGGCACCCAGGTGCAGGCGGCGGTGCTGGCGATCAGGGCGGACAGAAGCAGGACGCGCATGGACTATTCCTTGTGAAGATCAGCAGGGATTGTGCCGGGAATGGATGAACAGGTGGTGATCCCGGTGATTGGGCGCGCAGCAAAGACAAAACCTACCCCTCCCCAGCCCTCCCCTTCGCTGCGCGAAAGGGAGGGGACGGAAATGTAGTGCCGAGCCATGCTCGGCAGGGGCTTTACCGGCCAAAACTAAAAGCTGCCCTCACCCCAACCCCTCTCCCGCAAGCGGGAGAGGGGCTCAAAGCAAAAACTACCCCTCCCCAGCCCTCCCCTTCGCTGCGCGAAAGGGAGGGGGCGGAAATGTAGTGCCGAGCCATGCTCGGCAGGGGCTTTACCGGCCAAAGCTGGAAGCTGCCCTCACCCCAACCCCTCTCCCGCAAGCGAGAGAGGGGCTCAAAGCAAAAACTACCCCTCCCCAGCCCTCCCCTTCGCTGCGCGAAAGGGAGGGGGCAGAAACGTAGTGCCGAGCCATGCTCGGCAGGAGCTTTATCAGCCAAAGCTGAAGAGCTGCCCTCACCCCAACCCCTCTCCCGTAAACGGGAGAGGGGCTTAGGCGGAAGCGGCGGGCTATGCCCTGCCGCTTACTTCTTCTCCACCGGCTTGCCGTCGGCGTCGATCACGGTCACTTCGCCCAGCTTCAGCGCGCGCACCGGGGCCTCGGTCTGCTTCAGGTCGCCTACCACCACCCAGGTCAGCTTGGACGGATCCAGGATCTTGGCTGCCTCGGCGACCTGCGCCGGGGTCATGGCTTCGATCTCGGCCTTGCGCTTGAACACGTAGTCGTCCGGACGGCCATAACGCACGATGCCACCGATGGTGCTCATCACCGCCGATGCGGTTTCGTAGGCACCTGGCAGGCTCAGCGTCTGGATGTTGCGGATGCGGTTGACCTCGGCATCGGTCGGCGGACGCTGGCCGCTGGCGAACTGGCTGATTTCAGCGTTCATTTCCTTCATCGCCTCACCGGTCTTGTCGATCTGCACCGGTGCAACCGCCATCCACGGGCGCTGGCCCAGGGCATTGGAGGCCGACGAACGTGCGCCATAGGACCAGTGCTTGTCCTCACGCAGGTTCATGTTAAGGCGCGAGGTGAAGTCGCCACCCAGCACGCCATTGGCGATGTCGAAGCGGGTGGTGCCCGCGTCCATCGTCGACGGCGCGACCTGACCGGCGAACAGGTTGGCCTGCACCGCGCCCGGCTGGTCGATCAGGAACACGCGCGATGCCTGCGGGCGATCCACATTGGTCAGGGCCTCCACCTTCGGCCGCGCACCCTCACCCTTCCAGTCACCGAAGCTGCGCTCCAGCAACGGCACGAGGTCCTTCAAGGTGGTGTCACCGACCACGATCAGGGTGGCACCTTCCGGGCGAATCCACTGCTTGTGGAAGGAGGTCAGGTCGTCACGGGTCAGCGACTGGATCGCCGCTTCGTCGCCGCTACCGGTGAACGGAATCGCATACGGGTGGCCTGCGCCGTACAGCAGCGGCGGCAGCACGCGCATCGCCACCGCGTTCGGCTGCGCCTTTTCCTGCTGGATACCTGCAATCCAGGTGGCCTTGATGCGGTCGATCTCGTTCTGCTCGAAGCGCGGTGCACGCACCACGTCGGCATACAGCGCCAGCGACGGCGCCAGGTTTTCCTTCAGTGCCGACAGATACACGTTGGAACCATCCAACGACGCACCTGCGCTGACGCGTGCACCCAGGCTTTCCACAGCATCGGCGAACGCCAGCGAGCCGAGCTGGCCAGCGCCTTCGTCCAGCATGCCCATGGTGAAGTTGGCGGTGCCCGGCTTGCGGCCACGGTCGGCGGTGAAGCCACCCGGGAACTCATAGCTGAACTGCACCACCGGGATGTCGTGGCGCTCGGCCAGCACCACCTGGGTGCCGTTCTTCAACGTGGCACGCTGCAGCTGCGGGAACTTCAGTTCCGGGAAGCTGGTGGTCTTGGGCACGCCGGCGCTGCGGTCGACCTGGCTCGGCAGCGTGGTGTACTTGGAGTCCACGGCCGGCACGTTGAACGGCGCCGGCTTGACCGACGGCAGCTCGGCCAGCGCAACACGCTCGCCCGGCTCGACCACGATGGTGTGGTCGCCCACGCCCAGCCACTTGGCACCGGCAGCCTTTACGTCAGCCGCGGTGGCGGCATCGACATTGGCCAGCGAGGTGCGGAAGCAACCCGGGTTGCCTTCGTAGACGGTGCACTGTGCGAGTGCATCGGCCTTGCCGCCGAAGCCACCGATACGCTCGATGCCGCGCACGAAGCCCGCACGCGACTGCACCTTGGCGCGCTCCAGCTCATCGGCAGTCGGGCCTTCAGCGATCAGTCGCTTCAGTTCTTCGTCGATGGCGGCCTCGACCTTGGCCGGGTCCACGCCCTGCTTGACCGTGGCGATGATCAGGAAGTTGGAGCCCAGCTGCGAGGCATCGGTCATCGCGCTGATGTTGTCGACCAGCTTGTCCTTGTGCAGCAGGCGCTGGTCCAGACGCGAGGACTTGGCACCGCCCAGCACGTAGGAGAACAGCTCCAGCTGATCGATATCGGTGGTGCCGACCTGGGCCACGTTCCAGGCACGGTAGATGCGCGCCTGCGGCACCTTGTCGGTCATCACTTCGCGGGTGGTGGCGGCGCGCTGCGCAACGTTCACCGCCGGCTGCGCCATGGTCGGACCAGCCGGGATGTCGCCGAAGAACTTGGCGGCCTTTTCCTTGGCGGTGGCCACGTCGATGTCACCGGCCAGCACCAGCACCGCATTGTTCGGGCCGTACCAGGTGTGGAACCAGGTTTTGACGTCATCCAGCGATGCGGCGTTGAGGTCGTTCATCGAACCGATCACGCCGTGGTGGTACGGGTGACCTGCCGGGTACATGGCGCGGGTCAGCTTGTCCCAGACCTGGCCGTAAGGCTGGTTCTCGCCCTGGCGCTTTTCGTTCTGCACCACGCCGCGCTGCTCATCCAGGGCGGCCTGATCGATGGCGCCCACCAGATGGCCCATGCGGTCCGACTCCATCCACAGCGCCATGTCCAACGCGGTGGTCGGCACGTTCTGGAAGTAATTGGTGCGGTCGGTATTGGTGGTGCCGTTCTGGTCGGTGGCGCCGACCTGCTTGAAGGGTTCGAAGAACTCGCCGTCATGGTTTTCGCTGCGCTGGAACATCAAGTGTTCGAACAGATGCGCGAAGCCGGTACGCCCGGCCGGTTCGTCCTTGGCACCAACGTGGTACCAGATGTTCACCGCCACGATCGGTGCCTTGCGGTCGGTGTGCACCACCACGCGCAAGCCGTTGGGCAGGGTGAATTCTTCATACGGGATGTCCACAGACGCTGCGGCGGCGGCCGGCTTGGCCTCCGCGACCAGCGGCATGCCAACAAATCCGCCGAGGGCGGCACTCAGGGCCAGGGTCAACAAGGCGGTACGGGGCATAGCAGCGTTCATTCCATTTCCCTTGGGTATGAAGGTGAACGCTGATCCTAACCGGGCGCCGTCACATCGGCATACGCCATGCGTCATGGGTACCGAAGCAGCTGCACCGGTGTCCGTCCGGTCACTGCGGGCGCGGCAGGTGTCCGGACAGCGGACACTTTCCATAAACAACAATTCTTTATTTATCAATCAGATGCGATTGGCACACATCCTGCTGCCTATTACTCGCAGCCAGATCCCTTCAGACGATAAATGACTGATTGCTGAACAAAACAAAAAAAGTAACGAAAGTCCTTGCACTACGAAAATCACTGTACTACCTTACTACCACACCACTGCCCACACACACCAAACAGGTCCCGCCATGAACGCCAAGTCTCTCGCCCTTGCCATCGCCCTCGTCGCCAGCACCGGCTTTGTTTCTTCGGTCCAGGCTTCGGATATCGTCACTTTGGACACCGTGCAGGTTCGTCCTTCCGCTGATCAGCTGGCACAGGCCCAGCACGAAGCCAGCAGCAACATCCCTACCCTGGCTGCGGTGCAGGTCCGCCCGACCGTCGGCCAGATCGTCGAGCTGATGGCCGAACAGACCGCCAGCCAGCTGGCCTCCGCCAGCCCGGTCGCCATCGGCACCCGCGCCGGCCAGTGGATGGTGTCGCTGCCGGCCATCACCGTCCGCCCGGAGGTGGAGCAGGTGCAGGCCATGGCTGCAGAAGCCGCTGCTGAAGCCATCGGCAAGGTCGTCGCGCAGGGCATGGTTTCCAACTAAGCCAGCGATGACGCAACACCCGGCGTAAACTGCGCCGATGACTTCTGCCCCTGTTTTCGATGTAGTGCTTTACCAGCCCGAGATCCCGCCGAACACCGGCAATGTGATCCGGCTTTGCGCCAACACCGGCGCGCGGCTGCACCTGATCGAGCCTTTGGGTTTCGACCTCAGTGACAAGCAGCTGAAGCGCGCCGGCCTGGACTATCACGAGTACGCACAGATGCAGGTCCACCCGGACCTGGAAACCGCCTTGGCGCGCATCGCCCCGAAGCGTTTGTTTGCATTGAGTACCCGCTCCAGCGTCCGCTATGACACCGTGCAGTTCGCCGATGGCGACGCCTTCCTGTTCGGCCCGGAAACCCGCGGCCTGCCGCAGGAGCTGCTTGATTCCCTGCCCGACGGCCATCGCCTGCGCCTGCCGATGCAGCCCAACAACCGCAGCCTGAACCTGTCCAACTCGGTCGCCGTGGTGGTGTATGAGGCGTGGCGGCAGCAGGGATTCTCTGGCGGCGCGTGATTGGCGCTTTGGGTTTTTTGTTTTTTGTGGGAGCGGTGTAAGCCGCGAAGCTGGCAATGCTCCAGCTGAAGATTGATCGCCAAAAGCACCCCTCCCCAACCCTCCCCTTGGCTACGCCAAAGGGAGGGAGCGCAAGCCTGCGATCTGTCAGATGGCAGCGACCCGCTTTGCCCCCTCCCTTTGGCGCAGCCAAGGGGAGGGCTGGGGAGGGGTAACGCTCCAGCTCCAGCTCCAGCTCCAGCTCTCAGCTTTTAGCTTTTAGCTTTTAGCTTTTAGCTTCAGCAGCAACCCCAACCACACCCAACTCCCGCAACACCCGCAGCCGCTCACCATCAACGGCAAGCACCTCCCCCAACACCTCAGCGGTGTGCTGCCCCAACAGCGGCGCCGCCTGCTCATAGCGCAACGGCGTCGCCGAGAATTTCAGCGGATTCCGCACCATCGCCACGCTGCCACCAGCGGCATGCGGCAGTTCAATCCGCAGGCCACGCGCCTGCACCTGTGGATCGGCAAACACCTGATCTATGCGGTTGACCGGGTTGGCCGGCACCACCGCTTGCTCCAGCGCCGCCAACCACTCGGCCGCCGGCCGCGTGCGCAAAACCCGCTGCAGATGCGGCACCAGCAGCTCGCGATTGGCAACCCGTGCGTTGTTGCTGGCATAGCGCGGATCACGCGCCAGCCCGGGCTCGCCGATCACCTCGCACAGGCGCGCGAACTGACCGTCATTGCCAACCGCCAGCATGAAATAGCCATCAGCCGCCGGCACCACCTGATACGGCACGATGTTCGGATGCGCCGTGCCCTGCCGGGTCGGCACCACGCCGCCGATCAGATAGTTGGAGGCCTGGTTGGCCAGCCATGCGACCTGGGTATCCAGCAGCGCCAGATCGATCTGCTGGCCAACACCGGTGCGCTCGGCATGGCGCAGCGCAGCCAGAATTGCCGTCGACGCATACATACCGGTCATCAGATCGGTCGCGGCTACGCCTACCTTCTGCGGGCCGGCCCCGGGCGCGCCATCCGGTTCGCCGGTGACGCTCATCAAACCACCGATGGCCTGGATCGCCGCGTCGTAGCCGGCGCGCTGCGCATAAGGACCATCCTGGCCGTAGCCGGTGATCGAGCAATACACCAGCTTCGGGTTGATCGCCTGCAGGCTGGTGAAATCCAGCCCGTACTTCTTCAGGCCACCGACCTTGTAGTTCTCCACCAGCACGTGACAGTGCACGATCAGCTCGCGCAAAAGCGCCTGCCCTTCCCCTGTGGTGAAATCAATCGCCAGCGAGCGCTTGCCGCGGTTGGCGCACAGGTAATACGCGGACTCGCTGCTGTCATTGCCGTCGGCGTCCTGCAGGTAAGGCGGGCCCCAACTGCGGGTGTCGTCACCCACGCCGGGGCGCTCGACCTTGATGACATCGGCGCCGAAGTCGGCCAGCACCTGCGTCGCCCACGGTCCGGCAAGAATGCGCGACAGGTCGAGAACGCGAACGCCTTCGAGCAGCTTCATTTCGGCCACCAGGTTTTGCAGGCTTCGGGCAGCACGGGCTGCCAGCCAACCGCTTGCTGGAAGGCCTCCGCCAGCGCAATCAGCGTGAGTTCGTCGCCCACATTGCCGATCAGCTGCATGCCGGCGGGCAACTCTCCCTCAGCTACCGGCAGCGGAACCGACAAGGCTGGGTTGCCGGCCAGGTTGGCGTAAGCGGTGAGATCGGCCTGGCTGGCCGGCGCCGGGGTTCCGAACGGGAATGCACGCTGCGGCGCAGTTGGCATTACCAGCACGTCGCAACGCGCCAGCCACTGCTGCAGCTGCACCTGCCCGCGATCGGCGAGCTGCGAGGCGGCAGCCAGTTCGGCAGCGCTGCGGCCTTCTGCCCACGACATCAGCTTGACCAGCAGCGGCGAGAATTTGCTGCGGTCAGCGGCCCAGGCCTCGGCGTGTTCGACCAACAACTCGGCTTCGCTCATCAGCAGGCCAGCACGACGTGCGCGTGCCGACGCAAACGCCGGTGCCGGCAGCGGCTTCAGCTGGTGGCCCAAGCCGACCAGCACGCGCAGGCCATCCTCGAATGCCGCCTGCACGTCAGGAGCGATATCGGTTGCATCGAACAGATCCACCACGCCAATGCGCAGGCCCTCCGCATCCGGCGCGGCGTATTGGATGAAGCGCGACTGCGCGCAGTCGGGATCGAAGCCGGACATGAGCTGCAGCAACAGACGCAGGTCACGCGCCGAACGCGTCAACGGGCCGATGTGATCCAGCCGCCTGCACAGGGCAACGGTGCCGCGGGTGCTGATCGCGCCCCAACTGGGCTTGAGCCCAACCACACCGCAATAGCTTGCCGGGATGCGCACCGAACCCATGGTGTCGGTGCCCAGCGCCGCCGCGCACAAACCAGCGGCCACCGCCGCACCACTGCCACCGCTGGAACCGCCCGGCGTATGACCGTGCCGATGCGGGTTGTGGCAAGCACCATAGAACGGGTTGTCGTTGTCGGCGCCCATCGCCGCTTCATGCATGTTGAGCTTGCCGACGATCACCGCGCCGGCTGCGCGCAAGGCACCCACCGCAGGATTGTCGCTGCTGGCGACTGCGCTGTGCCGACGGGTTTCCATGCCGGCGGTGGTGACCATGCCGGCCACATCGATATTGTCCTTGACCGCGATCGGGAGGCCTTCCAAAGGACGCGCCAGGCCACACTGGCGACGTTGCTGGGACTGCGCAGCCGCAGCCAATGCGCCTTCCGCGTCGACATGGATATAGCTGTTGATCTGCACCTGGCTGGCAGCGATGGCTGCCAGCTGCTGCTCGATCAGTTCGGTGCAGCTGACTCCACCGGCAGCCAGCAAGGCCGCCTGCGCCGTCATATCCATGCTCAACAACTGCGCATCGGCCTTGCTCACGCGGTCTTCCTCAAGCGAAACGTTTGTCGATCAGACGCACCGGCTTCTGCCGTACTTCGATACCGGTCAGCGCCGCCAGCTCACCCGGGGCGGCCAGCACGATGCTCATTTCAACACCGAGGCGCTGGCGCAGCAACGCGGCGAACTCCGCTGCCAGTTGTGCGTCATCCAGTGCGCCACGGGTTTCCACGTGTACGGCCAGATCGTCGCGCCCGCCTTCATCGCGGCTGGCGACGCAGATGAACTCACCGGCGAACGCTGCATGTTCTTCCAACACCGGTGCCATCGCCTGCGGGAACACATTGATGCCGCGGATCTTGACCATGTTGTCGCTGCGGCCGAGGAAGCCCTCGATGCGGCGCAGGTTCATGCCCAGCGACGATGGCGTGGTCAGCACACGGGTCACGTCGTGGGTGTTGAAGCGGATGATCGGGTAGATGTCGTCCTTGTACAGACAGGTGACCACCATGTCGCCGGTGTCGCCGTCGGCCACCAGTTCACCGCTGTCGACGTCGAGGATTTCGACGTACTGCGCGTCTTCCATCAGGTACAGGCCGTCCTGGTCCGGGCCCTGGCCGGCAATCGCGCCGGTGTCACCCACGCCGTACCAGTCGTACAACTCCACCCCGCCCCAGGCCGCCGACAGCGACTCGCGCGATTCACGGCCGAGGTGGCCGCAGATCATCCGCACCGGGATGTCCTTGCCCGGCACCAGGCCGTTCTCGCGGGCCACGTCGGCCAGCTTCTTGATGTAGTCGGCGAAACCAACAATCACGTTGGCGCCCATGTTCTTCATCAACTGCACCTGCTGCGCCGAGCGCATCTCGATTCCGGTACCGGCCGAGCAGAACAGCGCCTGCGTGTAATGCGTCACCGCCTCACGCACATAGTGGCCGCCGTTGATCATGCCGTGGCCATACACCGAGTGCACCACGTCGCCGGGCTGCATGCCCTGCCAGCGGTACAGGCGGGCAAGCAGCAGGCTCTGCACTTCGCGCGAATGCGGCGAGAACACCAGCGGCTGCGGGCGACCGGTGGTGCCGGAGGTGGTGTGGAAGACCAGCGGCTTGTTGCCAGCCTCGGTGCCGTCCTGCCAGCCGTGGAAATCGCCCAGCGGCGGATTGGCTTCGACCGACGCCATGATCTCGTGCTTGCCGAATACCGGCAGTTTGGTGATGTCATCCAGGCTCTGGATATCTTCAGGCTTGATGCCTGCATTGCCCCACAGGCGCTGATAGAACGGAATCTGCCAGGCGCGGGCCACGCAGCGCAGGAACATCGCGTTCTGCTCGGCGCGCAGTTCCTCGCGGCTGATGGTCTTGAACTTGTCGGTGAAGGCCTGGTCCAGCGGGAACTGCTTGAGCAGCTCCTTGACATCGAACGACTCGAAATAGGTGGCGTAGGTCATGGGGTCTCGACAATCAGCAGGTCGACCAGCTGCCTGACATCGTCGATGTCCTGCAATTGGTCGAAGTGGGAGATCAGGGCAGCACGGTGGCCGGCGTCGAAGGGACGCGCGGCGTGGTCAAGGCAGTGGTGGAACTTCTCAAGCTGCTGGGCGCGTGACAGCGGCCGTTGCGGCGAGCCTATGGCCGCATCGCGGTGGTTGTGCAGCACGCGGCCGTCACGCAGGGTAACCGTCATCGATTGCGGCACCAGCGCATTGGGATTGTCGCAGTCGTTCGGCACCAGGCTGACCTGGTTGGCGAACGCGGCCAGCTGCGCATCGGCGAGCTTGTCCGGCGCATAGGCGGACAAGCCGACCTTGCCATCGAGCAGCACGGTACCCAGTAGGAACGGCAGGCACAGCCGCGCATAGCTGGTTTCCATTGCGGGCTGATAGCTGCGGCCGACCAAGCGGCGCACCAGCGGCGTCGCCTGCAGTTCGATGCTGGCGACGTTGTCCAGCTGCAGGCCGTGCTGCTGGCGCAGCTCAATCAGCATGTCCTGTGCGGCATGCGCGGCGCCGCCGGTCGGGAACACCTTGTGGCTCACGGTGAGGATCTGCGCTTCGCGCGCGGCCAGTTTCTGCAGCGACGGTCCGACGTCGAACTCGCCCTCGATCAGCGGCAGATAGCCAAAGGGACCTTCCAGCATTTCGCGCGGTGCCGGAAAGCCATTGCGTGCAAGCTCCCAGCAGCTCAAGGCAGCGCGCGAGTTCAATGCGACCTGCAAGGCCAGCGTCGGCGAGCCTTCCACATGCGCCTGCATGGTGCCGGACAGGTGGCTATAGGTCAGGCCGAGCGCGCGACGCAGCAGTTCCTCGTCAGCGCCATGCAGGTGGGCAATGCCAGCTGCTGCGCCGAGTGCACCGCACATCGATGGCCGGAAGAAGCGCATAGCCGCGCGGCCACTGATGCCGATCAGCGTGGCTACATCGACCGCAACATTGAGCGCTGCGATCAAGGCCTTGCCATCGACCGCCACGCCATCGACGTTTGCGCGCTGCTCAGCAGCGGCAATCAAGGCCGATTGAATAACCGCTAGTGGATGCACCACCGCCGGCATATGTACGCAATCAAATTCCTGGCTGTGGATCTGGTAGCCATTGACCATCGCCGCGCTGGCCGCCGGCATGGCTTCACCAGTCACCCAGACCCGCGCGGCATTGCCGCTGCCGAAGCTGGCGGCACTGCGTCGGACGGTTTGGGTCAGCGGCACCTGCGGACCGGAGCCGGAAAGCCCCACGGCCGCCGAATCCATCACGAATACCTTCGTAGCCGCGACCGCCTCGGCGGAAAGGTCTTCAAATCGCAGCGTGCGCGCATGCTGCAACAGCGCTTCAGTCAATCGCATCAGGCCACCCGCGCCAACATGGCGTTCAAGGCGTCCAGACTGCCGCCATTGGCCAGCGCCTGCACCTGCCCAAAGAGGGGTTGCACCAAGCCTGCGGATACGCCACCCCATTGCGCCAGGGCCAGCGCCTTGGCCAGCACATCCTCGGCCGGCATCGGGCATTCCGGGTCGCCCCAGGCATCGATGCGCTCGGCCTGCACGCTGTGGCCATCGGCCAGCCACAGCTGCACGCTGGCGCCGTAGTGCGCTGGGAAACGCTGGCTGCAGGCTGCATCCTCGATCAACGCGATACGCTGTCGCCACGGCGCCAGCTCAGCATCGCTGCAGGCTTCGGTGGTGTAGTGCTCAAGCTGCGGCCGGCCGTTGACCAGGATCGAGGCCAGCGCGTGCTGCAGGCTGAACTTGGCCTCCAGCTCGGTCTGCGGCTGGGCGCGGTCGCAGAAGCGCAGGGCCTCGGCATAGGTGCGTACTTCGATGCGTTCGATCTGCGCGATATCAGCTGCATCAAGCTGCGCCATCGCTTCCAGCATCGCATCGATAGCCGGATGTGCATGGCGGCAAGCCGGCCACGGCTTCAGGCTGGTGCTGTGGATCAACCAATCGTCTTCGTCGGCAACCACCAGTTCCGGCACGGCGTCCGGTGCGGTGGCGGCAAACAGGCCCTGCTCGCCTTCCAGTATCCTGCACGGCCCACGCATGCCCGCCAGCGCCAATTGTGCCGCCAGCCAGCCACTGCGTGCGGCTTCAGCGTTATGCAATGACTTGGTCGGCACCGGCTCGTGGCGCATCTGCCACAGCCCGCCAGTACGGCTGCCGGCATTGCCCAGCGCATCAGCCACCGATTCGGCCGGCAGGCGCAGCACCGATGCAGCCGCAGCGGCAGCGCCAAACGTGCCAGCGGTCGAGGTGGGATGCCAGTAGCGGTAGTGCGCCTTGCCCAGCGCCCGGCCGATGCGGATGGTGGCTTCGTAGCCGCGCACGATGGCATCGAGCAGCGCTGCTGCATCCGCGCCTTCGGCCTGCGCCGCAGCCAGCGCCACCGGGATGACTACCGGACCGGGATGCAGGATGGCAGCACGATGCACATCGTCCATTTCCAGCACATTACCAAGCGCGGCATTGAGCAGCAGCGCGTCGACTGCACTGCGGCGGCCAGCGCCCAAGGCCACCACATTGCCACCGGCCTGCGCCTGCACCACCGACTGCAGCTGGGCGGCAATCGGATAGCGCAAGGCAGCCAGGGCGCAGCCCAGCCAATCGACCAGCAGCAAGGCGGCACGCTCACGGGCGGCGGCATCCACCGGCCGTTGCAGGTGCTGGGCGAGCTGTTCGGTAAGGCTGGCGGCAGGCGTGGTCATCGCGCGATGAGGTCTCGGTGCAGGCCCGCAACAGCGGGTTTGGGATGGTGGGAACAGCAACCGTGTGAAAAGAGCATAACCGACTTTGTCCGGACATATCATATGATCCGTATCCCGAACGCCGCAATCAGCCCCATGCCCCGACTTCTGGATGCCGACACCTTCTTCGACTACCTCGCGCAGGGACCCGAGGTCTTCGCGCCCGGCTGTGCCGGCCATTCACTGCTGTTCGAACACTGGCTGCGCAGTGGCGCCGAACGCTGCGGCGGGCTGCGCTTCACTGGCGTGCACATCCCCACCGTCAACACCTTCGATTTTGCCGGACTGCACCCGCAGGCACGCCAGCGCACGATCTTCCTGAGCAGCGATCTGCGCAGTTCGTGGCTGGCGGGCCGCGTCGACTACCTGCCGATGACCTATACCGCCACCTGGCGCTGGCTGCGCGAGAGCGTTGCCTTCGACGCCGTGCTGGTGCAGGTGGCGCCGCCGGACGAGGACGGCAACTGTTCGCTGGGCATCGCCTGCGACTTCACCCCGGCGGCCTGGCCCCGCGCGACCCGCATCCTGGCGCATATCAACCCGCGCATGCCGCGCACGCGCGGGCCGTCCATTCCCTTGTCGCGGATCACCGCCGCCATCGAGCAGGATGCGCCGCTGCTGGCCATTCCCGATCCGCCTGCCGATGCCGCGATGGATTCGGTTGCGGCACAGGTCGCTACCCTGGTGGAGGATGGCGCGACACTGCAGCTCGGCCTGGGCCGCCTGCAATCGGCGGTGCTGCGCGCGGTGCGCGAGCGGCGCAACCTGCGCATCCACAGCGGCATGGTTTCCGATGGCCTGCTTGGCCTGCTCGAATCCGGCGCGCTGTCGGCAGCACCTGATGCTGTGGTGGCCGGCGTCGCGCTGGGTACACAGGCGCTGTATGACATCGCCCCGCGCAGCATCAGTTTCCGCGAGGTCGGCCATACCCACGACCACAACGTACTGGCCGGTATCCCGCGCCTGACCGCCATCAACAGCGCGTTGTCGGTGGATCTGCTGGGCCAGGTGAACGGCGAGTTCCTGTCTGGACGCCAACTGAGTGGTGTGGGCGGCCTGCCTGATTTCCTGCAAGGCGCTCGCCAATCGACCGCTGGTCGCGGCATCATTGCACTCCCTGCCAGTACCCCGAAGGGCGAAAGCAGGATCGTGCCGATGCTACCCACCGGTCCCGTAAGCCTTGCCCGCGTAGATGCCGACTGCATCGTCAGCGAACATGGCGTAGCCGATCTACGCCACCTCGACGTCCATGCACGGGCCCAGGCCCTGATCGCCATCGCCGCACCCGAACACCGTGAACCCCTGCAGCGCAGCTGGCAGGAACTCTCGCTCAGACTTTGAACAAGGATCTGTACATATGACTGGTACGCGACGCAGCAAGCCCCGCTATGCCGAACTGGGCGACCTACTGCAGGCGGCAATCGAGAAGGGCGAGTACGCCGTTGGTACCTTGCTACCCACCGAACTGGAGCTGTGCGAACGCTTCAGCGTCAGCCGCCACACCGCACGTGCGGCCTTGGCGCAGTTGATCAGCGCCGGCCTGGTGCAGCGCCGCCCCGGCGCTGGCACGCGGGTGATCGCGCAGAACTCGGCAATGCGGTACGAGCACGAGATCGACACCGTCGACCTGCTGATGCAGTACGGCAACAGCACCCGCCTGCAGGTGCTGGAGGCCGAGCGCAAGCTGGCCGACCCTGCGATGGCGCAGCGCCTGGACATCCACGAAGGCAAGGAATACCTGCGCCTGCACTGCCTGCGTCTGGAAGAACAGAGCCGCGAACCGATCGCCGTCACCGAGATGCTGATCCCGGTGCGCACCGGTGTGCCGACCGAGAAACTGCTGGAAGTGGCCGGCGCCGCGCGTGCGCTGGCCAAGTTCCTCGACCCGACCAGGCTGTCGCGGGTAGAGCAGGTGTTCGACGCGGCCTCGTTTGAAGCGGCCGATGCCAAGTTGCTGGACATCAAGAAGAGTGAGCCAGCAATGCGCGTGCAGCGCCGTTACCGCGATGCCAACGGCCGCCTGCTGCTGGTCGCGACCAGCCTGCATCCGCCGGGCCGGTTTGCCTATTCGATGGTGCTTTCACGCAGTCATCGCTGATTGAATCATAATTCGCACTTAAGCCCGCCAAAGCCCGATGTCAGACCACTGCCATCGGGCTTTTTGTATGCGGTCGCCGCCGAGGAGGTAGCCCGGGTAAGCGCAGCGCCCCCGGGTAGCAGGCAACTGGTGATACTTGGGACTGGCCACCAACCGCCCCGGGTGCGCTGCGCTCACCCGGGCTACGGGGCTACGGAGCGCTCAGGCCAACCCGCGCGCCCTCATTCTGGCGATGCTCCGAACACCAACTCCCCCCTCTCAACGTCAATAACCCACAGCGGCTGCTTGACACCCCCGCGCCGAGAACAGACGCTTAAGCAATGAGTATCGACCTTACCCCTCTTGATCTTCGAGAGCTCAACACTCTCATCCGCGCCGCACAGGCCAGGCACAAAGCGCTCACCCAACGTCAACCTGCGGAAAAGGTCAGGCGCAAACTCACCGCATTGGCCAAGCAGACCGGCTATACGATCGAGGAACTGTTCGGTCCGGGCGCAGATGCCGTCGCAGCCAAGAGCAAACCTGCCCGGCGCAAGGGCCCGAAGGTCAAACCGAAATACCGCGATCCCGAGAACCGTTGGAACACCTGGACTGGCCGCGGCAAGATGCCGCTCTGGCTGGCCTCCAAGATCCGCTTCGGGCAGACCGCCACCGACTTCCTGATCCCCGGCGTGGCCAAGCTCACCCCGAAGGAAAAGGTACTCACCGGCAAGCGCAAGCTGTTCAAGCCCAGCTGAGTCAGAACGGCAAAACCGGGTCAAAACCGGGGTCAGAGTGGGGTTTCGGTACGAAACCC
>NZ_JBXFWF010000075.1:0-22032 GCF_056854515.1 Stenotrophomonas sp. STEN063 | reverse complement strand
AAAACACCCCCCCTTAATTGTTTTTTTTTTTTTTTTTGGGGCGCCCTCCTGCCGCCGTTCTGTCATCCGCCCCCCCCCCCCGCGCCCGCCGCGCCCCCCCACTACAGATCGGGTCTTGCCGGTAAAGTCCCTGCCGAGCATGGCTCGGCACTACAGATCGGGCCTTCCCGGTAAAGCCCCTGCCGAGCATGGCTCGGCACTACAGATCAGGCCTTCCCGGTAAGGCCCCTGCCGAGCATGGCTCGGCACTACGGATCGGGCCTTCCTGGTAAAGCCTCTGCCGAGCATGGCTCGGCACTACAGGTGGAGCTTCAGGCCTTCAGCTTTAGCCCCTCTCCCGTGTACGGGAGAGGGGTTGGGTGAGGGCGGCTTTTCGCTGGTAAAGCCCCTGCCGAGCATGGCCCGGCACTACAGGTTTGGCCTCAGGCCTTCATGCTGCCGGTGTCGATGTAGCGCTGATGCCAGGACAGGGCTTCCGGCAACAGGTGCGGCGTGTGCTTGCCGTAGCTGTCACGGCAGGCGCGATCGAAGTAGTCGTTGAGCTGGTCGCGATAATCCGGATGTGCGCAGTTGTCGATCACCTGGCGCGCACGTGCACGCGGCGGCAGGCCGCGCAGATCGGCCAGGCCCTGCTCGGTGACGATGATCGAGACATCGTGCTCGGTGTGGTCCACATGGCTGACCATCGGCACGATCGCCGAGATCGAGCCGCCCTTGGCCATCGACGGGCTCAGGAAGGTGGACAGGAAGCCGTTGCGGGTGAAGTCACCGGAACCACCGATGCCGTTCATGATGCGGCTGCCCATCACGTGGGTGGAATTGACGTTGCCGTACAGGTCGACCTCGATCATGCCGTTCATGCCGATGCAGCCGAGGCGGCGCACCAGTTCCGGATGGTTGGAGATCTCCTGCGTGCGCATGATGATGCGCTCGCGGTAGAACTTGATGTTGCGCTTGAACTCTTCGTTCGCCTCCGGGCTCAACGCGAAGCCGGTGCATGAGGCGTACTCGAGCACGCCGGACTTGAGCAGGTCCAGCATGCCGTCCTGGATCACCTCGGTGAACGAGGTGAGCCCGCGCAGGCCGCTTTCAGCAAGACCCGCCAGCACCGCATTCGGGATATTGCCCACACCCGACTGCAATGGCAGCAGGTTGGCCGGCAGGCGGCCCTTGGCCACTTCGTGCTTGAGGAATTCGATCAGGTAGCCGGCGATCTGGCGGCTGTCTTCATCGATCGGCTTGAACGGGCTGTTGCGGTCCGGGCCATTGGTGCGCACCACCGCCACGATCTTGTCCGGGTCCACGTCCAGCGTGGTCTGGCCGATGCGATCGTTGGCGTGGATCAACGGGATCGGCTTGCGGTGCGGCGGCAATGCCGTGCCGTAGTAGATGTCGTGCATGCCCTCGATGTCCGCGGGCTGCCACTCGTTGACCTCGATGATCACCTTCTTGGCCAGGTCCAGCCAGGTCTTGTTGTTGCCGACCGAGGTGGAGGGCACCAGCGAACCGTCTTCGCGGATCGCCGAGACTTCAACGACCGCGGTATCGATCTCACCGTAGAAGCCAAACCACACGTGCTGGGCAACGTGGGAGAGATGGATGTCGATGTAGTCCAGCGTGCCTTCGTTGATGCGCTTGCGCGCATCCGGATCGGTCTGGAACGGCATGCGCATGGCGATGGCGTCGGCCTTGGCCAGCGCGCCATCCAGTTCCGGAGCGGTCGAAGCGCCCGTCATCAGCTTGATCTTGAACGGCTGGCCGGCGGCGTGAACCTCTTCAATGCGCTGCGCCAGCGCCAGCGGTACCGCCTTGGGATAGCCGGAACCGGTGAAGCCACTCATGGCCACGGTTTCGCCGGGCTGGATGAAGGCCGCGGCTTGTTCGGCGGAAACGATGCGGTCGCGCAGGCGCGGGTCCAGGATGCGTTCGACAGACATGACGACTACGGTTTGTTGGGGGGATGCCTGATTATCGCCCTTCGGCGTGAACAGGGGGGTTGGACCTTCGTGGAATGGTCTTTACGGCGCCAGTGCTCTTGTACTCCCCAGTATTGTTTTGCACTGCAGCGTGCAAGTTGTTTGCGCACCCGGCAGGATCGCCCTGCATCCCGACGTGGGGGAGGGAGCAAGGCCCGCTGACAGTTCGCTGTCAGCGGGCTTTTTTATTGCCTGATCGGCGGAGATGGCGACTTCTGCGCCGCAGATGCCAGAATCGCGGAATGAATCAAATCGCCCCTGCAGCACCTGAATCCATTCAGCCTGTAATCGAACGTGCCTTTGCCCGGCTCAAGCTGGCCGCTTCCGATCCGGCGCAATGGCCGCAATCCTTCGAGGCTGGTTTGCGGCAGCTGGCGGTTACCAGCGATTTCGCCATCGATACCTTGTGCCGGCAGCCGGAGCTGCTGCAATTGCTGGCTGCGGCCGATCCAGCGCCGCTGCCGCTGCCCGAGCTGGATCCGCTGCAGCCCACCGCCTGGCCGACCCAGCTGCGGCGCTACCGCGCTGCGGCCTCGACCCGGTTGATCTGGCGCGATCTGCTAGAACTCGATGACGTCGATGCCACCCTGGCCGGCGCTACCCGCCTGGCCGAGGAATGCCTGCAGCTGGGCCTGGAGGCGCTGGAGCAGGAGTTCGCCAGCCGCCACGGTGTGGTTCGCGACGCCGATGGCAGCGCGCAGCGGCTGGTGGTGTTTGGGCTGGGCAAGCTGGGCGGCGGCGAGCTGAACTTCTCCTCCGATATCGATCTGGTCTACGCCTACCCGCATAACGGCGAGTCCGACGGCGCGCGTCCGCTGGCTGCCGAAGAGTATTTCGCGCGGCTCGGCCAGCGGCTGGCGCGGCTGCTGGACGAAACCACCGCAGAAGGCTTCAGTCACCGCGTCGACCTGCGCCTGCGCCCGTTCGGCACCGCCGGTCGGGTTGCCCTGTCGTTCGCCGGCATGGATCAGTACTTCCAGCGCGAAGGCCGTGACTGGGAGCGCTATGCCTGGATCAAGGCGCGCGCGGTGGCCGGCGACATCGCCGCTGGCGAGGCCTGGCTGGAGACGCTGCGGCCCTTCGTCTACCGCCGCTACCTCGACTTCACCGCACTCGATGGACTGCGCGAGATGAAGGCGGCGATCACAGCCGAAGTCGCGCGCAAGGACCGGCTGGACGACATCAAACGGGGCCCGGGCGGCATCCGCGAGATCGAATTTCTTGCCCAGGCACTGCAGCTGATCCGTGGCGGCCGCGAGCCGGCGCTGCGCGAGCGACGCCTGCTGCCAGCGCTGCGCGCGCTGGTCGAAGGCGGGCAGATGGCCGCCAGCGATGGCGATGACCTGATCCAGGCCTACCGCTTCCTGCGCCGCGTCGAGAACCGCCTGCAGATGCTGCGCGACGCGCAGACCCATTGCTTGCCAAACGATGCGCTGGATCGCAGCCGCGTCGCCTTCGGCCTGGGCTATGCGGATTGGGATGCCTTGCTTGCGGCGCTGAACGAGCAGCGCGAACGCGTCAGTGTTGAATTCGGTGCATTGCTCGCGCCGCGCCAAGGCCAGGCGGCACCGGATGTGTTGTCCAGCTATTGGCGGGTGTTGCCCGGCGGCGGCAGCGCCGAAGTGCTGGCCGAGGCCGGCTTTGCCGACGCCAATGGCGCCGATCAATCGCTGCGCGAGTTTGCCCAGTCGTTGGGGGTGAAGTCACTGTCCGACAATGCGCGTGCGCGCCTGGACCGGGTGCTGCCGGCGCTGCTGCATGCGGCTACCCGTTCGCCGCAGCCCGACGCGGCGCTGCGGCGCGTGCTCGGCCTGCTGCAGGCCATCCTGCGCCGCACCAGCTATCTGGCGCTGCTGGACGAGCAGCCCAGCGCCTTGACCCGATTGGTCAACGTGCTGGCACGCAGCGCGCTGTTGTCCGAGCGGCTGGTGGCGTTCCCGCTGCTGCTGGACGAGTTGCTGGATACCCGCGTCGCTGGGCCGATGCCGGAGGCGCAGGAAATGCAGGACGCCTGCGCCGCTGCCTTGCAGATAGATGACCCGGAAGCGGCACTGCGTGCGCTCAATGAAGTGCGACTCGCGCTGAGTTTCCGCATGGCGCTTGCCTTCCACGATGGCCGCCAGCGTGCGGTGGACTGCACGCAGCAACTGGCGCAGCTGGCCGACGCGGTGGTGGTGACGGTGCTGCAGATGGCGCATGCGGACATGCTGCAGGCGCATGGTGAAGTGCCGGGCGGACGCTTTGCGATCATCGGTTACGGCAGCCTGGGGGGCGTCGAGCTGGGCTTTGGTTCGGACCTGGATCTGGTGTTCCTGTACGACAGCCCGGCTGGCAGTGAAGGCAGCGACGGCCCGCGTCCCTTGGACAGCGGCCGCTGGTTCGCGCGTCTGGCGCAGAAGGTGATGGCCCTGCTCGGCGCCGTGACCGCCGCCGGCCGCCTGTATGACATCGACGTGCGCCTGCGCCCGGACGGCGGCAAGGGTGCGCTGGTGTCCTCGTTGGCCAGCTATACCGAGTACCAACGCGAGCGCGCCTGGACCTGGGAGCACCAGGCGCTGGTACGCGCGCGCGGCGTGGCCGGTGATGCATCGCTGTTGTCCGACTTCGAACGGGTACGCGCTGACACCCTGGGCCGTGCGCGTGAGCACGAGACCTTGTTCGGCGATGTGCTGAAGATGCGTGCACGCATGCGCGCCGAACTGGACCGCAGCGATGCCGGGCGGCTGGACCTGAAGCAGGGCGCGGGCGGTCTGGTCGACCTGGAGTTCGTGCTGCAGACCGGCGTGCTGTCGCAGGCACAGCACACGCCGTCGCTATGCGGTCCGAGGGAGACTCCGTTGCTGATCTCCGCGTTGGCCGCTGCAGGCTGGTTGCCGGCTGCGACGGCCGAGGCCCTGCACGAGGCGCACGCCACGCTGCTTGATGCGGGCCTGAGCTGCACCCTGGACCGGCGCCCGCGTATTGCCATCCCGACGCCCGAGATCGAAGCGGCGTGTGCGGCGATCAGTGCTGCAGCAATCGCGCAGGGCCTGCCGTTCGAGCCGGGCAAGCGCGCGGAGTGATGTTGGGAAGTAGCCCGGGTTGGTGCCGGGCTGCAGCGATCAGCGCGGAGTGCCGCGCAGCGGCGCCATCTTCCACAGCAGCGCGCGGAACGGTGCCAGCAGGCACACGCCGATGGCCAGCTTCACCGCCAGATCGCCTGCGGCCCAGCTGACCCACGGCAACTGCGAGCCGGCAAACGCGATCGACCAGAAGATCGCGGTATCCACGGTGGCGCTGCAGGTGGTGGCCACCATCGGTGCGCGCCACCAGTTGCCGGCGCGCAGCCGGTCGAACACGGTGATGTCCAGCAACTGGGCAACGATGAAGGCCAAGCACGAGGCCACCGCGATACGCGGCGTGGCGATCCACACCGACAACACCACCGCCACCGCGAAGCCGGCCCAGGCCACACGGCGCGCCGCCTGCGGGCCGAAGCGGCGATTGATCAGATTGCTGACCAGGAAGGCGATCGGGTAGCTGAAGGCGCCCCAGGTGAGCCAGTCATTGATCGGGTACTGCACCAGCACATTCGAGCCCAGCACCACGGCACCCATTGCCAGCACGGCCAGCAGCAGCGAGGTGGGGGTAAGCGGGGCGAAGCGGATGGACGGAGGTGAGGACATGAACGGACACTGGCAGCGCCGGTGGGCACTGCATCGATAGAGGAGGGGAAGGACCGTGCCCGGGAGGGCAGGTCAGTGGTCATTGTAGCGGGTGTGGCCGAGACGGATGTCAAGGGCGGCAGGAGTGCATACAGACTGCGATCAAGCAGACTGAGCCCCTCTCCCGCATGCGGGAGAGGGGTTGGGGTGAGGGCAGCTTTTGCTTGTGCGGTTGGCTTTGCTTGGGTTTGAGCTTCAAGAGATCAACGCGAAACCCAAATCCAAAGCCCCCTCATCCGCCCTTCGGGCACCTTCTCCCGCAAGCGGGAGAAGGGATGCATCACCGGCATTTCTACGATCTGCAGCCTTCAAGCACCACAGTCTCAAAGCTTCCCGCTATGACTCACCGACGCCGCTTCAATCGCCGGCACAAAGGTCAGCACGGCGCCATCTTCCGCACGCACCATCCAACCCGCACCCTGCGGGCTCGGCGTGAACGCAACGGTCTGCCCGAGCACGAAGTTCCCGGCCGGATTGTCCTCGCGCTGCGGCCAATGCAGCGATGCGGTGTTGGCCGCATCCAAAGGATCAGCCAGCGCCACGCTGCGGCCGCCATCGGCGTCCTGGGTGATCGCCTCGACCTTCATGTCCGGCAGTGGACCGGCGCTGACGCGGCGCGCCTGGCGCTCGTCGGCGGCGGTGGAAGACTTGTCAGCAACCGATGCCACCAGCAGCAACGGTGCGGACACCAGCATCGATGCGCCGGCGGAAGTCACCAGCGTGGAGACCTCGGAGCGGTTGAGGTCGGCGCCAGCGTGGGCGGGTGCAATCACCAACATGGCGTTGATGGCTGCGGCGCAGGCCAACTGGCAAAACATGGATTTCATACGGTGTTCCTCGAGTACAGCGAATGGGGAATCAAAGCGTGCGGGTGCGGCTCTCATCCACCGCTTCGATGGTCGGCACGAAGGCCAATGCAGCGCCCTCCGGGTTGCGCAGCATCCAACCGGCGCCCTGCGGACTGGGCTGGAAGGCGATCTTGCTGCCAACCGTGAAACCGGCCGCCGGGTCATCCTCGCGCTTCGGCCACTGCAGGGTGGCGCGGTTTTCCGCATTGGCCGGGTCTTCCAGGGTGACGCGACGGCCGCCATCGGCCGCGGTCTCGATCGACTTCACTTCCAGGTCGGGCAGCGGTCCGGCGCTGATGCGGCGTTTCTCCTCGCGGCGCTCACGCGACTCCCTGGACATGTCAGCTGCACCGCGCACACCGGCCGCGGACAGGAAAATCGGACCGGATACCACCATCACCACGCTGGAACCAGTCACCAGCACGGAAGCTTGTGAGCCGTTGATTTCGCCCGCGCGGACTTTACCCGTGGTGAGGCCAAGGCTGACGACGATGGCAAAGGCGAGGGCGCCGCTCTTGATCAGGTGTCTCATGGTGTGGCCTCCTGCTGAGGTGTGGGAGCTTGCGTGTTGCTGCCGGTCACCGCCGGCACGGGTGTTTGATGGGCGGCGGCAAGTTCGCGCTCCAGCGCGCCACTGCGGTGCAGGAAGTCGAACACTGATTCCACTGTCACCACCGAGTAGTTGCCGGAGATGCGTTCGCTGGCGGGGTGATCGGTGACCGCCACGTTGTCGGCAAGGAAGCGAGCGCCAAGACGTTTGCCGATGCCGATATGCAGGCGCGAAGGCGCATAGCCCTTCTGCTTGAGCCAGGCCAAGGCGCTGTCGCGGCTGTCGAGTGCAGTGTCACCGGCAGCTTGTGCCATTGCCGCGGCGGTGACTTCCAGGATCCACTGGTTGGAGTTCTGGTACTCGCTGCTGCCGGGATAGGCCAGCATGCTGTAGCGCGGCTCATGCAGCGCACGTGCCTGTGGCGCTGCACCGGCGAGCAATGTCTTCAGTGCGGCGCGGACTTCCGGCGTGGGAATGCCAACCCGCAGGTCAGTGGTGATCGAGCTTTCGCCGACCAGGTTGACCAGGCCCTCGCGGTACAGGTCCGAGCTGTCGCTCTTGCAGCGGTTGAGCAGGTGCACCACGTCCCAGCTGCCGCTGTCGTTGCGGACCAGGAAGGCCAGATGGCTGTGGCGCAACCCGTACTTGCTCAGGTCCTGGCCGCCGCGCGCAGCAATGGCCACATCCACGTCGGGCATTGCATCGAGCGTATCGGCGGTGACCGCGGCCATGTCGAACATGGCGGCAATCGTGGTCGGCGGCGGATAACGCGGGCTGCAGGCCGGTTGCGCGAATGCCGGGGCGGCGACGGTGGCCATGCTCAGTGAGACTGCCAGCAATAGTGTGGTGCGGGGTTTCATCGGCGCGCATCCTTGCATGGTGCTTGGGAAATATTCGTTAGGAACCTGCGCAGGCGCGCGCTTGCTGGCCGCCTTTGCCAGGTTTTTCGTTCAAGGCTGCTTCCATTGCGCATGCAGCAGGCCGGAAACCGCGAAACAGGCCGGCGCATCCTTGTTGGACAGCACGATCACCGTCTCGCCGCTTGCCGGGTAATGGCGCACGTCGGTGCAGACACCGTCCGTGCTGCCGCCATGGCCCCAGCGGAAGTCGCGGGCCGGCACGTCCTTGCCGTAGCCGGTGGCAAAAAAGCCCAGTCCCATGAACTCGCGCTGGGTCTGGGTGGCTTGTCCGAACAGTGCTGCTGGCAGTAGCTTGCCGGCATTCAGGGCCTGCACGAAGCGGAACATGTCACGCGCGCTGCCCACTTCGCCGCCGGCGGGCAGGCCGCGCCTGGGTTGGGTGGCGCAGTTGCGCACGCGCTTGCCATCCACGTCCACATACGCCCGTGCCAGATCGGCGGCGGGGTCGTCGCAGGCCACGAAGTCGGTATCCTGCATGCCGGCCGGTTGCAGCACGTGCTGGCGGATGTAGCTCTCGAAGTCCTGCCCGGTGAGGACTTCCAGCATCCGCCCCAATACCAGGTAGCCAAAGTTGCCGTATTTCTGCGCGCTGCCAGGCGCGAACTCCGGTGCACGCCCGGCATGCAGCGCGACCATGTCCTCCAGGCTGTGCAGGCGCGCGCGATCAGCACTGTGTTCGGCGCCAAACAATTCATCGATGTCCCCTGCACCGGCGCTATGTGTCAGCAGCTGGCGCACGCTCACCTCATTGGCGAACTGGCGGTTGGGGTAGTCCTTGAGCACCTCACCGACCTTGCTGTCCAGGCTGAGGCGACCGGCGGCGATCTGCTGCAGGATCGCCACGCTGGTGAACATCTTGCCGGCCGAGGCCAGGTTGAAGCGGTCACTCACCTGCAGCGGTGTTTCCTGCTGCTCATCGCGCGCGCCGTAGGCTTTCTCGAATACCACCTCATCGCCGCTGGCGATCAACACCGTCCCCGAGAACTGCCCGGCGGCCTGCAGCCCCAGTGCAAAGCCATCCAACTGTGCCAGCGCTTCAGCGCTGGGTGCCTGCGCGGCAGTGGCAATCCAGGGCAACGCAACGAGCAGCAACGGGGCAAAACGCAGCAGGGCAGGCGTGGCAGCTGGATGCTTCAGTGGTTTGCGCATGGTCGGGCCCTGGTTGGGAACGGCCAGAACATACCATTGCCCATTACTGCCGGCAGTCGGCAAGCCGGGCCTTGGCAGCGGATAATGGGGCCATGTCGCCTACCAAATCCCCCGTGCGTGCCATCGTCTGGATGCTGGCCGCCGTCGCTTTCTTCTCCTGCATGGACGCTGGCATGAAGATGCTGTCCAGCAGTTATCCGACCTTGCAGGTCACCATGCTGCGTGGTGCCGCCTCGTTGCCGTTCGTCCTTGTATGGGTGCTTGCCACTGCCGGTCCGCGCTCGATCATCCCGGTGCGCTGGGGCCTGCATCTGCTGCGCGGCGTGCTCGGCATGGTGATGATCGGCTGCTTCGTCTATGCGCTGCGCACCTTGTCGCTGTCGACCGCCTACACCATCTACTTCGTCGCGCCCTTGCTGGTGGCGGCACTGTCGGTGCCCTTGCTGGGTGAGCATGTGGGGCCGCGCCGTTGGGTCGCCATCGGTATCGGCCTGATTGGCGTGCTGGTGGTGCTGCGGCCGGGCGTGGATGGTTTCATCTCGTTCCCGGGTCTGATGGTGCTGCTGGCGGCGACCGCCTATGCGATTGCTGCAGTGACGGTCAGCCTGTTGACGCGTACGGATACGCCGCAATCGATGGTGGTCTGGTTCCTGCTGATCATGGCGATCGGTGCCGGTTTGCTGGCCTTGCCGCAGTGGCAGCCGCTGCAGTGGAAGCACGCCGCGCTGATTGCCGGCATGGGCCTGGCGGGGGCGCTGGGCCAGATCGCACTGACCCGCGCGTTCCAGCTGGGCCAGGCCTCGATGATCGCACCGCTGGAATACACCGGCCTGGTCTGGGTGATCGGCTGGGACGTGCTGCTCTGGCAGAAGCTGCCTGACCGTTGGACCTGGATCGGCGCCGGCATCATCGTCGCCAGCGGCCTGTACCTGCTGCACCGTGAACGGGTGCAGCGGGCGCAGCGGCCAGATCAGATTGATCATCCCTGAAAGCCAACCCCTCCCCAGTCCTCCCCTTGGCTTCGCCAAAGGGAGGGGGCGTAGTGCCGAGCCATGCTCGGCTGGGGCTTTACCGGCAGACTCAAGCGGCGTCAGCCGCGAAGCAGGTGGACCACCAGATCGCGGCAATACCTGTTCATCTGGCATCACCAGCTTCGCGGCTCACGCCGCTCCCACAAACAGAACTCCCCCCACCATATCCCCGACTGGTTTCACTTAGAACCAAAAGGAATAAGATTCCGGTTTGCGGCACGCGCGCCGAGGGCCCAGCGCTGCTAGGCTGCACGCCCCCTTCTCATGCCCCCCGGTTGCCCTGGCAGTGATCGAGTTCCAGCACCTGCAGAAAGCTTATGCCGTCGACGGCCGCGCGATCACCGCGTTGCACCCGCTCGACCTGAAGATCCAGGCCGGCGAAGTGTTCGGCATCATCGGCCACTCCGGTGCCGGCAAATCGACCCTGATCCGCCTGATCAACCGCTTGGAAGAGCCCAGCGGTGGGCGTGTGCTGATCGACGGCCAGGATGCCACGGCACTCGACGCTGATGGCCTGCGCACACTGCGCCGGCGCATCGGCATGATCTTCCAGCACTTCAACCTGCTGTCGGCGCGTACCGTCGCCGCCAACGTGGCCTTTCCGCTGGAACTGGCCGGTACGCCCAAGGCCGAGATCGACGCCCGCGTGGCCGAGCTGCTGCGCATGGTCGGGCTGGAAGAACATGCGCCCAAATACCCTTCGCAGCTGTCCGGCGGGCAGAAGCAGCGTGTCGGCATTGCCCGCGCGCTGGCCACACGCCCGCAGATCCTGCTGTGCGACGAGGCCACCAGCGCGCTGGACCCGCAGACCACCGCCTCGGTGCTGGCGCTGCTGGGCAAGATCAACCGCGAGCTTGGCCTGACCATCGTGCTGATCACCCACGAAATGGACGTGATCCGCCGCGTCTGCGACCGCGTCGCGGTGCTCGATGCCGGGCACATGGTGGAAATGGGCCCGGTCACCGAGGTCTTCCTGCATCCCAGGCACACGACCACGCGCCGTTTCGTGTCGGAGTCCGAGCACGTGGACGAAGGCGAGCAGCTGCGTGATTTCGCTGCCGTCGGTGGCCGCATCGTGCGCCTGACCTTCCTCGGTGAGGGCACTTACGAACCGTTGTTGGGGCGCATCGCCCGCGATACCGGGGTGGACTACAACATCCTTACCGGCCGCATCGACCGCATCAAGGACACGCCCTACGGCCAGCTGACCGTAGCCCTGGTTGGCGGTGACCAGAATGCCGCGCAGGCGGCCTTCGTCGCCGCCGGTGTGCATGTCGAGGAGCTGCGCCGATGATCATTGCAACTGCCGCCGAAGGCTTCTTCCGCCATCTGGACGCGGGCAAGTGGGCCGATATCGGCCGGGCCACCATCGACACCTTGCTGATGCTGGCCGGCTCGTTGCCGCTGACGTTGGCGATTGGTTTGCCGTTGGGCGTGCTGCTGTTCCTGACCGGCTCGCCGCAGCTGCACCGCAAGCCGGTGGTTTACGGCATCACCGCCTTGTTGGTGAACCTGCTGCGCTCGGTGCCCTTCATCATCCTGATGATCGTGCTGATTCCAGTGACCTTGGGCCTGATGGGCACATCGTTGGGCGTGCGTGGCGCCATCCTGCCGTTGGTCGTTGGTGCTGCGCCGTTCTACGCGCGTCTGGTTGAAACGGCGCTGCGTGAAGTCGACCGTGGCGTGATCGAAGCCAGCCAGGCGATGGGCGCGACCACCAGACAGCTGGTCTTCAAGGTGCTGCTGCCCGAAGCACGGCCGGGCCTGATTGCCGGCGCCACCGTCACCACCATCGCCTTGATCGGTTTCACCGCGATGGGTGGTGCGATCGGCTCCGGCGGCCTGGGCGACCTGGCCTTCCGTGACGGCTACCAGCGTTCGCACACCGACGTGGCCCTGGTCACCGTCGTCTTGCTGCTGGTGCTGGTGCAGCTGCTGCAGATGCTCGGCGACCGTCTGGTTACGCATTACAGCCGCAAGTAATGGAATGACCGCAGGCCGGCACGCAGCGTGCCGGCCTGTTAGCGTATGTCCACACCATCCTTCCCCACCGGATCTGTTACCGATGAAAAAGCTGCTCACCTTTCCCCTGATTGCCGCGGTGCTGGCCCTGTCGGCCTGCGGCAAGCCTGCCGCCGATGAGTCCAAGCTGGTGGTCGCTGCCACCGCCGTGCCGCACGCCGAGATCCTGGAAGTGGTCAAGCCGCTGCTGGAGAAGGAGGGCGTCAAGCTCGACGTGCGCGTGTTCAACGACTACGTGCAGCCCAACGACCAGCTGGTGCAGAAGCAGGTGGACGCCAATTACTTCCAGACCGAGCCTTACCTCAAGGCCTACAACCTGGACCGCAAGACTGATCTGGTCACCGTCACCGGCGTGCACATCGAACCGTTCGGTGCCTATTCGCGTCGTTTCAAGTCGCTGGCCGAACTGCCCAACGGTGCCGACGTGGTGATCCCGAATGACCCCAGCAACAACAGCCGTGCGCTGATCCTGCTGGACACTGCGGGCGTCATCAAGCTCAAGGACCCGAGCAACGCGCTGTCCACCCAGCGTGACATCACCGAGAACCCGAAGCAGCTCAAGTTCCGCGAGCTGGACTCGGCGATGCTGCCGCGCGTGCTCGATCAGGTCGACCTGGCCCTGATCAACACCAACTACGCGCTGGACGCCGGCCTGAATCCGACCAAGGACGCACTGGCGATCGAGAGCAGCGATTCGCCGTACGTGAACTTCCTGGTCGCGCGCCCGGACAACAAGGACGACGCCCGCGTGCAGAAGCTGGCCAAGGCCCTGACCAGCCCGGAAGTGAAGGCCTTCATCGAGCAGAAGTACAAGGGCGCGGTACTGCCGGCGTTCTGAGCCGCACCGCTGTAGTGCCGAGCCATGCTCGGCAGGCAGAGTCAATGCAGTGCCGAGCCATGCTCGGCAGGCAGAGCCAATGTAGTTCCGAGCCATGCTCGGCAGGGGCTCTCCCGATAACCCATGTAGGAGCGGCGTAAGCCGCGAAGCTGATATCGCCACCGGAGCTCGCGACATTGCGATCCGAAAGTGCGCTTGCTTCGCGGCTTACGTCGCTCCTACAGGTTTGGGACCTTGGTAAAGCCTCTGCCGAGCACGGCTCGGCACTACTGGTCGGGAATGCCGGTATGGCCTCTGCCGAGCATGGCTCGGCACTACCGGTATCTGGCATGGCGTAATCTTTGGGCCACTATCCCCGGATCAATCTCCATGCCTGTGCTCCTCGCTGTGCCGCTGGCGATACTGGTGTTCGTCGCGATCCTGTTGCTGCTGATGCCGCTGTCACTGTGGCAGCGCGTTCGCAGTGGTGGCGCGCGCCGACAGGCGCGGCCCTGGCTGATCACCTTCAATTTCTGGGCGACATTGCTATCCACCTGTCTGTTCGCGGTGTTCGTCGGCATCGCCGGGTTCTGGTGGGCTGGGGCCTGGTCCTACGCGGCACTTGGTTGGCTGGCCGGTCTGTTGGTCGGCGTGCTCGGCCACTACCTGACCCGCTTCGAGCCCGGTCCGGAGGCGCTGCATTACAAGCCCAATACCTGGCTGGTGTTGGCGTTGACCGCGATGATCGTCGTGCGCGTGGTCGCCGGCGTGGTACAGGGCTGGCAGGCGTCGGTGAACGGCGTACCGTGGCCGGCCTCGGGCTGGCTCAGCCATGCCGGCTTGCTGGCGATGGCGGCGCTGCTGCTCGGTTATGCAGGCATGTACGCCTGGCTGCTGCGGCGCCGGGTTCGTCACCATCAACGCTATCGGCAGTTTGATCGTAGTCCGCGCTGAGCCTGTATCCGATGGCGGGCGGAGGCTGTCCCGGCTAGTCTGATGCAAGCAGATACGGAGACGCTTGATGGGTGTGCTGCAGTTCTTCGGGCGCCGCTTGGCGCACTTCCTGGCGCAGCCACGCGCCAACCAGATGCGGCCGTCGACCAGCGACCCCGCAATGCTGCTGCGCACGCTGCGCCGTGGCGATGTGCTGCTGGTGGAGGGCAATAGCCGCTTCTCCACCGCCATCAAGTACCTGAGCCAATCCACCTGGTCGCATGCGGCGCTGTATATCGGTGAAGAGCCGCTGCTCGAAGGCGGCAAAGCGCAGCCAATGCTGATCGATGTCGATGTGGAGCAGGGTGTGCGCCGCATTCCGTTGACCGAATTCGCCAACCAGCACACCCGTATCTGCCGTCCGCAAGGCCTGTCACCGGCAGTGGTGGATCAACTGGTCGGCTTCATGCGCGCACGCCTGGGCTACAGTTATGACCTGAAGAATGTCTTCGATCTGGCGCGATTCCTGATCCGGCAGCCGCCGGTACCGGGGCATATGCGGCGTCGCCTGATTGCATTGGGCAGTGGCGAGCCAACCAAGGCGATCTGTTCAACCCTGCTGGCGCAGGCCTTCGAATCGATCCGCTACCCGATCCTGCCGGAGATCGAGACGGTGCTGGCGCAGGTGGGCGGCGCCGAGCAGTCGCAGGAGATCCTGCACATCCGCAACTACAGCCTGTACACGCCGCGCGACTTCGATGTGTCGCCGTTCTTCGACGTGGTCAAACCGCGGCTGCAGCACAACTTCGACTACCTGGCGCTGCAGTGGAGTGATGACGGCAGCCCATGATCACTCCCTCCCTTGCCCCGAAGGGGCAGGGGAGGGCCGGGGAGAAGTAGCTCCTGCTTCTGCCTTGGCATTGATCAGCGAAGTTCCACAAAAAAACACGGGCCGCGAACGGCCCGTGTTTCATTTGCAAGCACTGCAGTGCATCTACAACGGTGTTGCCAGGAACGTTGTCGCTTAGAAGCGTGCACCCAGGCCGAAGCCAACGGTCCACGGATCCAGCTTCAGCTCGCCGGCGTTCTGGCCGGCGACGCGCAGGTCAGGACGAGCGTGCATGTAGCGCGCATCGGCGCGGGCAAACCAGGTCGAGTTGATGTTCATGTCAACGCCGACGGTGCCGATCGCGCCCTTGGCGGTATCCACACCAACGTGGTTGCCGGTGCTGCTCAGGCCGTCGATCTTCTCGTTGCTGAAGTTCGACTCGTAGTAACCCAGGCCGACGAACGGACGGAACACGTTGTCCGCCTGGCCGAAGTGGTACTGCGCGCTCAGTGCAAGCGGCTGCTGCTCGACGCTGCCGACCTTGGCGCCACCGTCGGTGCGCACGCGGTGATCGAACTTGTCGGCGGCGCCCCACAGCTCAACGGCGAAGTTGTCGTTGAAGTAGTAGCTGGCGCTGATCGTCGGTGCCGGGCCGCCATCGACCTTGCCAACGCCGCCGATCGGATCGTTCTTCGGCTGCAGCAGGCTGATGCCACCAACCACGGCAAAATGCTTGCCGGATGCGGTATCGCCATTGCCATCCTGTGCGAAGGCGGTGGAAGACAGCGCAAGTGCGCCGAGGGTGGCAAGGCTGAGAATTTTGATGGAACGCATGAGTAACTCCTCGTGTTGCGATCGGGACTACGTTGTTATCAAGGCCCTCGTTGCGGGGCGAGGTCACCCTAACGATGGCAAGATGAATCGCTCTAAACGCGGGAATTTTTCAGTGCCTTTGCGTTCAGCGAAAAATCGGGGAGATCCCATGCGCACGATGTTTCGCAGAAAAAATCCGTTCACGATCTTGTGGAGCATGTGATGAGTGCTGATGTATTGCAGGGCTTGCCCGCGCAGGTGACTGCCGCATGTCGTGTATTGGTGCTGGGCTCGATGCCGGGTGCGGTATCGCTGCACGAAGCACGTTATTACGCGCATCCGCGCAATCGCTTCTGGCCGGTGATGGCGACGCTGTGCGGCTTCGACGCGCAGCTTGCGTATGCGCAACGATTGCACTGCCTGCAGCAGGCTGGTGTCGGCTTGTGGGATGTGATCGGGCAGTGCCAGCGCGCCGGCAGCCTGGATACAGCCATCGTCCGTGGCAGCGAAGTGCCCAATCGCATTGCGGAGCTGTTGGCCGACCTGCCGCAGCTGCGGGCAATCGCCTGTAATGGCGCTGCGGCACACACTGCGTTCCAGCGATGGATCGCACCGGCTTTGCCGCCTTTGGCGGCTGCGCTACCGGTGCTGGCCCTGCCATCGACCAGTCCAGCCAATGCGGCGTGGTCGCTGCAGCGCCTGACTGGGCAGTGGCAGGCGCTGCAACCGTGGTTGAATGCGCCGAATGCGGTGGTATCGCCTGCAACCAACGGTTTGGCCGGCTAGGACAGGCAAGACAGCCGACACGTCGCAAAGCAGGGCGTTGAGCCGAAATTCCGGCCGTCACGGCGCGCGTGGCGTGCCCTTGTCCGGGGACATACGCAGGCGAATTCACTTGTAGCGGTTGGCGCTGCGGCCCGCTAACGCCACAATAGGGGATTCCCTCATTTGTTGCTGGAGTAGTTCATGGCCGAAATCAAGGAAGCACTTGTCCCCGATATCGGTGACTACAGCGACATTCCGGTGATCGAAGTGCTGGTCGCGGTTGGCGATACGGTCAAGAAGGACCAGGGTCTGGTCACGCTGGAATCGGACAAGGCGACGATGGAAGTGCCGTCGGCCTACGCCGGTGTGGTCAAGGAACTGAAGGTCAAGGTTGGCGACGGCCTGTCCGAGGGCAAGGTCGTGGCCCTGATCGAAGTCAGCGAAGAGGCCGCCAAGCCTGCCGCCGCTGCCGCTCCGGCAGCCCCGGCCAAGGTCGAAGCCGCTGTCGAGACCGGCACCAAGGTCGAGCCGGTGGCGGTTGCCCCGGTCGCCGACAAGCTGGCCCAGCGCGAAATCGCCCAGGAAGACGTGGTCACCACCAGCAAGCCGGCCACCCCGCCGGTGCAGTTCAACGCCGAAGGCGTGCTGCCGGCCAATGTGCCGTATGCCAGCCCGGCCGTGCGCGTGTTCGCCCGCGAACTGGGCGTGGACCTGCAGCAGGTCAAGGGCACGGAGAAGGGCGGCCGCATCACCAAGGGCGACGTGCAGAAGTTCGTCAAGGGCGCGCTGTCCGGCGGCGTTGCTGCCAGCGCCGGTGCTCCGGCGGCTGCCGGCGGCGGCCTGAACCTGCTGCCGTGGCCGAAGGTCGACTTCAGCAAGTTCGGCGAGACCGAAGTGGTGCAGCTGTCGCGCATCAAGAAGATCTCCGGCGCCAACCTGGCCCGTAACTGGGCGATGATCCCGCACGTCACCCAGTTCGAGCAGGCTGACATCACCGATCTGGAAGGCCTGCGCGTGGCCCTGAACAAGGAAAACGAGAAGGCCGGCATCAAGCTGACCATGCTCGCCTTCCTGATCAAGGCCAGCGCCGCCGCGCTGAAGAAGTTCCCCGAGTTCAACGCCTCGCTGGATGCCAGCGGCGAGAACCTGACCCTGAAGAAGTACTTCAACATCGGCTTTGCCGCCGATACGCCGAACGGTCTGGTCGTGCCGGTGATCCGTGACGTCGACAAGAAGGGCGTGGTGCAGATCGCCCAGGAAACCGGCGAACTGGCCAAGAAGGCGCGTGACGGCAAGCTCGGCCCGGCCGACATGAGCGGCGGCTGCTTCTCGATCAGCTCGCTGGGTGGCATTGGCGGCACCGCCTTCACCCCGATCGTGAATGCGCCGGAAGTGGCCATCCTCGGCGTCTCCAAGTCGTCCATCCAGCCGGTCTGGAACGGCAAGGAATTCGCCCCGAAGCTGATGCTGCCGCTGTCGCTGAGCTACGACCACCGCGTCATCGACGGCGCCCTGGCGGCCCGTTTCACCACCTACCTGTCGCAGGTGCTGGCCGACATGCGGCGCGTGCTGCTGTGATGCCAGTGGCGCCGCGCCGCGCCCTGCTGACGCTGGTGCTGGCTGCCCTGGCGGGCCCGGCACTGGCCGCCAGCCAGTGCCTGCCGGTGGTCGGTGAGGGTTGGCCGCCGGCGGTGGGCAACTACGGCCAGACGGCGACCAGTCTGCTGGGCGGCCAGGCCGAAGACGGCCTGTCGCTGCTGGTGCTGCCGGCACGTGGGGTGGAGTCGCAGGTGTTGCTTCGCCGCGATGCCGCCAACGGGCAGTGGATGGTGCTGTCTGGCTCGGCCGACAAGCGCATCTACAGCTGGAACACCACCGGCGGTCGCGGTGGCGTCAACCTGCAGCTGGACCAGGAGCCCGAGTTCGCCCAGGCGCCGTTGCCCGATGCACTGGCGCAGCGCCTGATCGAGGTATGGGGCAAGGCCCTGGCGTCGTCCGAAGTGGCGGCGCGGGCGCCGGTCACCGATGGTGAGGTGCTGTCCTTCACCGTCAACGGCGAGCGTTACAGCGGTCAGCGGCCGGCTTGCGGTCAGCTTGAAGCGCTGCAGGAGCAGGCGGCGCTGCTGATCGAGCTGGCCCATAGCAAAGACAAAAAATACGAGAAGCGTTACGCCAACATCGAACGCGCGCTCGACAAGATGCATGACCGGTTCGTCGGCGAAGCCGGCTGAGCCCACAGGAGAAAACAATGGCGACGATTGAAATCAAGGTTCCGGACATTGGCGACTACAACGACGTGCCGGTGATCGAGATTCTGGTGGCCGTGGGCGACACGGTGAAGAAAGACCAGGGTCTGGTCACGCTGGAGTCGGACAAGGCCACGCTGGAAGTGCCGTCCTCGGCTGCGGGTGTGGTCAAGGAAATCAAGGTCAAGCTCGACGACAAGCTGTCCGAGGGCGATGTGGTGGTGATCCTGGAAGCTGAAGGCGAGGGCGCTGCCCCGGTCGCAGCTCCGGCACCTGCCGCCGCACCTGCGCCGGCTGCACAGCCTGCTGCTGCCGCCGCTCCGGCAGCCGTCAGCGCGCCGGTTGCCGCTGCTGCGCCAGCCGCATCCGGCCCGGTCGAGGTCAAGGTGCCGGATATCGGTGACTACCAGAACGTGCCGGTGATCGAGATCCTGGTCGCCGTCGGCGACACGGTGAAGAAGGATCAGGGCCTGGTCACGCTGGAATCGGACAAGGCCACGCTGGAAGTGCCTTCCTCGGCCGATGGCGTGGTCAAGGAAATCAAGGTCAAGCTCGACGACAAGCTGTCGGTCGGTGATGTGGTGGTGGTGCTGGAAGGCGCTGCGGGCGCCGCACCGGCTGCTGCCAAGGCCGCCCCGGGCAGCAAGCCGCCGGTGACCCCGTCGCACCGCGCGCCGGACCCGGCAGTCGCCGCCAAGGCGCTGCCGTCCAGCGGCCGCACCGCCGACATCGAGTGCCGCATCGTGGTGCTGGGCGCAGGCCCGGGCGGCTATACCGCTGCCTTCCGTGCTGCCGACCTGGGCATGGATACCGTGTTGATCGAGCGTTACGCCAGCCTCGGCGGCGTCTGCCTCAACGTCGGCTGCATCCCGTCCAAGGCGCTGCTGCACGCCGCTGAAATCATCGACCACGCCGCGCATGCCGACGAACTGGGCATCGAATACGGCGCACCGAAGATCAGCCTGGACAAGCTGCGCGGCTACAAGGAAAAGGTCGTCGGTCAGCTGACCAAGGGCCTGGCCGGCATGGCCAAGCAGCGCAAGATCCGCACCGTGCATGGCCTGGCCAAGTTCATCTCGGCCAATGAGCTGGAAATCGTCGGCGACGACGGCAAGACCCAGCTGCTGCGCTTCGAGCAGTGCATCATCGCCGCCGGTTCGCAGGCGGTGAAGCTGCCGAACTTCCCGTGGGAAGACAAGCGCGTGATGGACTCCACCGACGCACTGGAACTGGCTGAAGTGCCGGGTTCGCTGCTGGTTGTGGGTGGCGGCATCATCGGCCTGGAAATGGCCACCGTGTACAGCGCCCTGGGTTCCAAGGTGACCGTGGTCGAGTTCATGGACCAGCTGATGCCGGGCGCCGACAAGGACCTGGTCAAGCCACTGGCTGATCGTTTGAAGAAGCAGGGCATCGAGGTCCATCTGAAGACCAAGGCGTCCGGCGTCAGCGCCGATGCCAAGGGCATCACCGTGACCTTCGACGCCGCCGCCGAAGGCGAGAAGCCGGCGATGGAAAGCGGCACGTTTGATCGCGTGCTGGTTGCCGTCGGCCGTTCGGCCAACGGCAAGAAGATCGATGCCGGCAAGGCTGGCGTCGAAGTCACCGACCGTGGCTTCATTCCGGTTGACCGGCAGATGCGCACCAATGTGCCGCACATCTTCGCCATCGGCGACATCGTCGGTAACCCGATGCTGGCGCACAAGGCCACGCACGAAGGCAAGCTGGCGGCTGAAGTCGCCTTCGGCGAGAAGAAGGAGTGGGTGGCACGGGTGATTCCGTCGGTGGCTTACACCAACCCGGAAATCGCCTGGGTTGGCGTCACCGAGACCGAGGCCAAGGCCAAGGGCTTGAAGGTGGGCGTGGCCAAGTTCCCGTGGGCGGCCAGCGGTCGCGCAATTGGCATTGGTCGCACCGAAGGCTTCACCAAGCTGATCTTCGACGAGGAAACCCACCGCGTGATCGGTGGTGCCATCGTCGGCGTGCATGCCGGTGAGTTGCTGGCCGAAATTGGCCTGGCTATCGAAATGGGTGCGGAGGCCGAAGACATCGGCCACACCATCCACGCCCACCCGACCCTGAGCGAGTCGGTAGCGATGGCCTCGGAGATCTACGACGGCACCATCACCGATCTGTACATCCCGAAGAAGAAGTAATCGCAGATTGAAAAGGGCCGCATAGCGGCCCTTTTCTTTTGTATATAGCGCTGCTGTTTTGTGGGAGCGGCGTAAGCCGCGAAGCTCGTACAGGGTCCGCAATCAGCAAGCCTGGGATTGCAGTTATCTGATTGCAGATAACTGCAGTGCGGCAGGATGGCCAGCTTCGCGGCTTACGCCGCTCCCACAAATTGGATTGCTGCATTGCCCTGCAAGCGCGCCTAGAACGACAAACTCACACCCGCAACCGGGCCCTTGAATTCCTGTTTCAGGCCGATCACGCCGTCGCTGCCTTTCTGGTCAACATCCAGCTTGAACCAGTCATAGCCGGCGAAGATGCCGAAGTTCTTGTTGACGTTGTACTGCACGATCGCATTTGCACGGCTCAGGTCGCCTTCGTAGTCATCGAAGTTGCCCCAGCGTGTGTTGAGGTACTGGCCCTGCAGGTTGATCAGCCAGTTCTCCGAGGGGGTGAAGGTCAGGCGCGCGCCAACCACCGGCGCGATGCCATCGGCCTTCTCGTTGAGGAAGCGGCCCTGGTAGACGTCGCCTACATCGGCATAGGCATCGGCGCTGATCTTTGCGTATTCGGCGCCGAGCTGCAGGCCGAAATCGAAACGATCACCATCGACCACCGAGTAGTCGTAGACCAGCGTTGCGACCTGGTACTTCAACTCGCCCTTCACGAAGCTGCCTGCGGGTACCGTGGTGTCACCCCAGCTGATGCCTTCATCCAGCGTCTCGCGCCGGTCCTTGTCGTACTTGAAGTAATCGAAGATCAGGCGCTGGCGGTCGCTGATGCGGAACAGGCCGTCGATGCGCGGCTCCCATTCCTTGCCGCCGAGGCTGAAGTCCTCCGACAGATCCACGTCCTGGCCGGCAACGGTGGTGCTGCCGCGGATGGTGTTGTCGGTATCGATGTTCATCGCGCCCAGCCGCAGGGTGAAGCGCGGATCGCCTTCAGCGGCGTGCGCGGCCTGCGCGTGGACCAGAGCGAGTGAGAGTGCGCACGGAACAAGTGCGAGAATGAAGCGGTGATTGCGCATGCCATTGCCTGCTTGTTGCTTTGGAGCAACTGACCATCGCCGATTCGATGTAGAGAACGGTGAGCGCAGCGTGCAGACAATGTGTAGACGCGGATCAATTGCGGTGAGGTGGTTCCCCCCATCGCCAGCCGCAACCCCTCACCCGAGTCCGCCCCCCCACCCGACGAGCTTTCCGAATGCCCACTGCAGCTGTATGACCCGCGGGGCATAGGGAAGTTCCCCATTTGCAG
>NZ_JBXFWF010000074.1:0-23207 GCF_056854515.1 Stenotrophomonas sp. STEN063 | reverse complement strand
GACAGCCGCCATGGTTAAGATTCCCCACCGCCCCCCAAAAGTGCGTTGGGGGGGGGCTGGCGGGGGCGGGCTTACGCCGCTCCCACAAAAAAACCGACAGCTGCAGTGCCGAGCCATGCTCGGCAGGGGCTTTACAAGCGCCACGCCTGACAGCTCACCGGCTTCGCGGCTTACGCCGCTCCTACAACCCGACGCCGCTCCTGCAATGGACAGCTCAGGCAATCGCTTCGGCGTAGCGGCAGGACAGCAACGCCTTGATCAGGAAATCGACCTGGCTGGTCTCGCGGGCGTCCACCCACATCACCGGCAAGCGATGGCCTTCGCCGGCAAGGGCATTGCGGAAATCGCTGAAGCTGAAATCAGGCTCGCGGTCCTGGCAGGTCACTCCCACGGCAAAGCAGGCATCCGGTGCCAACGCACGGAAACGCTCCAGCAGTGTCAACGTACTTGGCAGCGCGCGCGGGTTGAGTGCGCTCACAAGTACGATCACGCCAATTGCGCCTTCCGCCACGATCGGCCACATGAAATCCAGGTAGGCCTGGCCCGGCACGCCATAGACGTGCAGCAACTCACCATCACCCAGTTCAATGGAGCTGTAATCCAGCGCCACCGTCGTATGCGATTTATCCTCGAATGCTTCCAGCGCTGCTTCGTCGCTGATCGGCATTTCCGTACTGATCGGTTCCATGTCCGAGATCGACCGGATCGCAGTCGTTTTACCCGCACCCATTTCACCGACAAAAACCAACTTGGTTGCCATAGCCGTCAGACCTGAAGCCCCTTGGAAAAATTGAGCCCGAATCGCTTGGCGATACGTGTGAAGAAACCGGACACCTTGTTGCCGGAACCCTGCGCGGGTGCAGCCCCGGTGCCGCTGCCATCAAGCAGCCCGGTACAGGCCGCCGCGGCCATGATACGGGCAATATCATCCAATGACGTGCCGGTGGCCTGCGCCAGTTCGCCCGGCTGCCACGGCCGCCGCATCATCGCCGCCATCGGCAACAGCCATTGCACCGGCAACTTGCCGGTCTCGACCTCCGGCCAGCCGCGCAGCTGGCATGGGCTTGCGGTCTCCCGTTGCACCAGCGGCTCCGGCGAGCGTGCCGCCGCCTGCCAACAGAAGTCCTCGAAGGCATGGGTACTGACCGCATCGGCCATGCATTCATCCACGGCCTCGGCGCTGCCGAGCTGCGACAGGGTCCAGCCCGGCTCGGCGGCGGCCTTCAGGAAGTTCTCATAGGGCAGATCACGCAGCAGGGTAGCCCGCGTATGCGTGGCATCGATCAGCAGCTTGACCAGGCCCATGTGCAGCAGGCAGGGCTTGCCTTTGCTGCCACTCAAACTGCGGAACAGCGTGCGCGGTTTGTAACGCTCGCCGCTGTTGTCAGACGCCACCAGCAGCTGTCGCAGCTGCTGGTAGATATCGCGGACGCTGGCGCCGTAGGCCACGCCCGGAATGCTCAGGCCCGACAACACCTTGCGTGTGACCGCCAGCACCGGCAAGCCCTGCTGACTGGCCTCCCGCAGCAATTGCTGGCCATTGCTGTCATCGATGCAGGCCACCAGCAGATCCACCTGTTGGTGGTTCCACTCCTGCACCTCGGCCTGGATGTACTCGGCCATCAGCAACGAACTGGCAACCTTCAGCCGCATCATGTGCAGGACATCCAAACCCTGGCAGCCGATAACGGCCGCAGAGATCTTGCGGGCGGGTGCACTCATGGTGTCGATCAAGTCTGTGAGTCGAAGCTCTATCGGCGTGCTGCTGCTCCGTCACGGAGCAACAGCACGTCATTGCATCACTTGAAATCGAGCGTCTGCTCGAACGACTTCAGCTCGTGGCGTGCCAGCGCCAGGTTGGCGCGCGAACGGTCCAGCACCACGTACAGGAACAGGTCCGCGTTGCTTTCCAGCGGACGGATCAGGTGGTACTGCCTGGTCAGGGTGATCAGGATGTCTTCAATCGCATCGGTGATGCCGAGCGAGGCAGCAACGCGGCGCTTGGCACGCACCACTTCGGTGTTGCCGGCAGCAGCAACTTCCAGATTGATCGGGCCACCGCCGAGCATGCCCAGGGCCATGCCGCTGTCGCTGTCGACCAGCGCTGCACCGACGAAACCAGCGATTTCATTCAACTTGTCCAGCTTGACGTTCCCAGCCATGTTTTTCTCCGTTCCTGATCGATTGTTGTCTAAGTGTTGAATGCGACCGGGCCGCTCTGCAGCACCGGCATCGCATCGGTTGTCGTACTCGAAGCCGTTCACCCGCGCTGCCTCCCTGGCATGCCAGGCAAGCTGCAGCACTGATGATTTACAACAAGAGAGTTACAGCAACACCTTGATCCGCGCCGCAGCATCGCGAGCGGCATACAGCAGGATGGCAAGGGAGGTATCGGCATGGCCGAGCGCGGCCAGCGTATAGGGCCGGTCCGCGGCAACGCGTACCAGCACCATGCTGCCCTGTGAGGTGGACATGGTCACGTAGTCGGCCGCCGACAGGCCGAGCTCGCGCGACAAGGTTTCCCCAAGCGTCAAGAAGGAATTGCTCATCGCCGACAAGCGCCGTGGATCGAGCTTGTTCAACGAACGGTGAGCGATCGCACGGCCATCGGCCGTGGAGACCAGCAGCATGGAAATGCCAACGTTGCGTTCAATGACGGTATCGAGTGCTGTTTCCAAGGCACGGCTGTCCACCGTGACCGAGGGCGTACCTACATCACTCATCTTCGCCCTCACTTTTTCCAACGTTGCTGTTTCCACCACTACTTCCCCCTGTCTGCTGTCGCCGGATGCAGACTCTCGATTGCACCAAACCGCGACTTCCATCACGAACGAGATGTTAAATATGAATACGTGGATGCCGCGTGAACACAGAAATCAGCCTTACTGATTACGGGGTTCCCCTAGTCCCCTGCCCCTGAAAAGTGGTTGTAGCCCTGCTTCGATGTCCCCTGCACAACACCCTCCTGGTTGATCACCTGTACCCCTGTCCCGGCTCGAATATAGCCAATACGGGTAAGCGGAACTGCTACGGATGCCATGGTTTCGTGCAGGGCCTGCCGTTGTCCCGGTGGCGCGGTGAAGCACAACTCATAGTCGTCACCGGCACTGGCACGCAAAGTGTTGAACGCCTCGGACAGGCCCGCCCGCGCAGCCGCCGACGAGGCCGGCAATGCATGTTCGAGCACATCGGCGGCAACCCCGCTGCGTGCGCAGATGTGTCCCAGATCCGCGAGCAGACCATCGGACACATCCACCGCAGCCGTCGCCAAACCCCGCAACGCACGGCCCAGCTCAACCCTCGGCGTTGGCCGCGCAAGACGCTGGCGCAGGTGTTCCAGTGCCGCATCGCCAGCATTGCGGCTGACATCCAGGGTGTGCTGCTGCCACAGCGCCAGGGCCAAACCGGCTTCACCCGGCACGCCACTGACCCAGATGTCATCACCGGGCTGGGCGGCATCGCGGCGCAGCGCCTGCCCCGCGGCTATCTGGCCCATCGCGGTGATGGAGATCGACAGCGGGCCACGCGTGGTGTCGCCACCGATCAGGGCGATGCCATGCAGATCGGCCAGCTGGAAGAAACCTTGGGCGAACTGATCGACCCAGTCCGGGTCGGCATCGGGCAGTGACAGCGACAGACTGCACCACGCCGGTTGCGCGCCCATGGCGGCCAGATCGGACAGGTTCACCGCCAATGCCTTCCAACCGATATCGGCCGGCGGCGTTTCCGCCGGAAAGTGCACGCCAACATTGAGCGTATCGGTGGTCACCACCAGTTGCTGGCCGGCCGCCGGCTGCAACAGCGCGGCGTCGTCACCGATCCCCAACACGATGTCCGCACGCGCGCCGGTGCGCCGGCGGATGCGTTCGATCAGGCCAAACTCGTCAAGGCTCATCACTGCGCTCCCTCAAAAACAACAACGCCGGCGCCGATGATGCCGGCCCGGCGTTGTGGCAAACCCCAAGCGCGGCGATCACGCCGCCAGCGCTTATTGGCTGGACTCGGTCTTGCGCCACTCCACGGCGGCGCGGTCGAGCACGCCATTGACGTAGGTATGGCCGTGTTCGGAACCAAAACGCTTGGCGGTTTCGATGGCTTCGTTGATCACCACGCGGTACGGCACGTCCTGGCGGTAACGCAGCTCGTAGGCGGCCACGCGCAGCACCGCACGTTCGATGGCGTCCACTTCCTCGACCGCACGGTCGACGAACGGCGCCAGCGCCTCGTCCAGGTCACGACGGTTGTCGAGCACACCACGCAGCAGGCTTTCGAAATACGCCAGGTCGGCGATTTCGTGCGCCTGCTCATGGGCAAACTGGGCCAGCAGCGATTCGGCGTTGCCACCGGAGATCTGCCAGGCGTAAATGGCCTGCAGGGCACGGCGGCGCGCGCGCGAGCGCAGCACCGGGTCAATGCCGTCGCGACGGACCGGCTTTCCGGCAGGCTTGCCGTTGTTCTTGTTGTTCATGGCAGCTGTTCCAGAAGATTGACCATTTCAATTGCCGCCAAGGCGGCTTCCTCACCCTTGTTGCCGTGGCTGCCGCCTGCGCGGGCCTCGGCATCTTCCACCCGCTCCACCGCAAGCACGCCATTGAGCACCGGCACGCCGAAATCCAGCTGGGCGCGCATCAGGCCTTCGGCACAACGGTCGGCAACGTGCTCGTAGTGGCGGGTATCGCCACGGATCACGCAGCCCAGGGTGATGATTGCAGCGTGCTGCCCGGCCGCAGCCAGGCGCGCTGCAACCAGCGGGATTTCCCAGGCACCGGGTACACGCACCACGTCGATTGCGTCCTCGCCGATACCGTTGCCGGCCAGGCTCTGGCGTGCGCCGGTCACCAATGCATCGGTGATGCGGGCGTTCCAGCGGCTGGCAATGATGGCAAAACGGGCCGATCCGGCCGGGCGGAGGTCGCCTTCGTAGTGGCTCATGGGGGTATGGAGATCCAAAAGGTGGGTAAGTCTAACGTGCGGGGGCTTAACCCGCGACGCAGAAAACAGCTGCAGGCCCGGCCGAGCCGGGCTTGCAGGTGGTGCCGACGGCTCAGGGCTGCACGGTTTCGACGATTTCCAGCCCGTAACCGGCCAGGCCGATCTGCCGGCGCGGGGTGCCGAGCACGCGCAGCTTGCCCAGCCCCAGGTCCGACAGGATCTGGGCACCGGCACCGTTGCGGCGCCACTGACCCACGTCCTTGTCCTTGCCCGGGGTAACCGGCACCGGCTGCTGGCGCAGGCGCGCCAACAGTGAATTGGTGTCGCGCGGCGCCGACAGCACCACCATCACGCCGCTGCCTGCGGCGTCGATGGCGCGCAGCGCATCGGTATTGGCCACGCCGAAGTCATCCCGGCGCCAATGCAGCAGGTCGGCCAGCGGGTTTTCCACCTGTACGCGGACCAGCGTCGGGGTGTCCTTGTCCGGGGTCCCGCGGACCAGCGCGAAATGCAGGTCATTGGCGATGCGGTCACGGTAGGTGACCAGCTTGAAAGCGCCGAATTCGGTATCGATATCGCGCTCGTCCACGCGCTCGACGGTGTGCTCGGTGGCCAGGCGGTAGGCGATCAGGTCGGCGATCGAGCCCATCTTCAGGCCATGCTCGCGGGCGAACACCTCCAGCTCCGGGCGGCGCGCCATGCTGCCGTCGGGGTTGAGGATTTCCACCAGCACGCCCGCCGGTTCCAGCCCGGCCAGCATGGCCAGGTCGACGCCGGCTTCGGTGTGGCCGGCACGGGTCAACACGCCACCCGGCTGGGCGATCAGCGGGAAGATGTGGCCCGGCTGGTGCAGGTCGGATGGCTTGGCATTGGCCTTCACCGCGGTGCGGATGGTGTGGGCCCGGTCATGCGCGGAGATGCCGGTGGTGACGCCTTCGGCGGCTTCGATACTGACCGTGAAATTGGTCTGGAACTGCGCGGTATTGGCCTGCACCATCGGCGCCAGGCCGAGGTCGGCTGCGCGCGTGCGGGTCAGCGGCAGGCAGACCAGGCCGCGGCCGTGGGTGACCATGAAGTTGATGTCCGACGGCTTGACCAGCTCGGCAGCCATGATCAGGTCGCCTTCGTTCTCGCGGTCCTCGTCATCGACGATGACCACCATGCGACCGGCGCGGATCTCTTCCAGCAGTTCGGGAACGGGGGCGAAATTCATTGTGCGGCTCCTTGGCCCAGCAGGCGCTCGACATAGCGGGCAACCAGATCGATTTCCAGGTTCACCGCGCTGCCGACGCCAGTGGCGGAAAACGCGGTATTGGCGACGGTGTGCGGGATCAGCGCGACCTCGAAGCCCTCGTCGTCGGCTTCGTTGACGGTCAGGCTGACGCCATCCACGCAGATCGAGCCCTTCTTGGCGATGTACTTGAGCAGCGCCTTGGGCGCGGCGAAACGCCAGCGCAGCGCGCGTGCATCCTCGTGGATGGACAGCACCTTGCCGAGGCCATCGACGTGGCCACTGACCAGATGGCCGCCAAGGCGGTCGGTCGGGCGCATGGCGCGCTCAAGGTTGATCACGGCACCTTCGGCCAGGCCACCAAGCGTGGTCAGGTCCAGGGTTTCGGTTGAGGCATCGGCCTTGAAGCTGCTGCCGTCGAAATCGATGACGGTCAGGCAGACGCCGTTGACGGCGATGCTCTCGCCCATCTGCACCTGCTCGAACGGCAGGCTGCCGACGGCGAAGGTGAAGCGGACATCGCCGCCGATGGGTTCGCGTGCGGCCAGACGGCCGACGCCTTCGATGATTCCAGTGAACACTAACGTTCTCCGCAGTAGATGAGCGAAAAACGCCGCAAGGCAAACAGGCGCACGGACCCCGCAAAGGGCCCGAAACACCGTCTTCTTTCATCCGGACTATGACCGTCGGCTCCGGCATCTGACCGGATCTGCTGACCTCCAACCGGGCAACCGCACTGCTGTGCGGGCCTTGCCGGAGCGCTCGCGGGCTCGCACAGCACCCCTTTGGGGGCATTGCACCTACCGCCGGTGGGGAGTTGCACCCCGCCCTGAAGACGTTTGTATGTGCCGGTGAACCGGCGCGCTGATTGTAGCAGCGCCGATCAAGTGAAGCCCCTGACCCAGCTGAACAAGTGCTTCCCACCCATGGAACAGGAGCCAGCGCCCGCCTTCAAGGCTGCTGGACACAGCTTCCCGCAGCCCAAGCGACCAACGCATCAGTCGGTGAAACGCCCGCTACCGCCTGGGCCTGAAGAAACTGCCAACACTCACCAGCACGAACAGGCTACCCAGACCGATCATCGCCCGGTCCTGCCAGGCCGACATGGCCGCAGCCAAGAACCAGATGAGCGCGACACAGAGGAACAGAGCACTTTCAAACTTCAAGACGACCACTACCTATGAGCGCACCACCCATCATGGAGCGGGCACAAAGTAGGTGGAATCAGAGCGACTGATAATAGGATTGCTCTGAAAGTCAGCAGAGTTGATTGCAGCCACAGGCAACCGGGAATCTTCCACAACACGGAACGATGCTTCGCCAAACCGCTTGAAAACAAGGCTGTCGCGAAGAAACGAGTTCCTGCGGGCATGGCGGACAGGTCGAGGATCCGCGCGCCAATGCGGCTTGTCACATGTAAAAACTTCATTAGACTCCGCCCCGCCGTTACATGACGTTGCGGTTCCGGCCCGCAACGGGCTGGTCGACACGGATATCGCACCAAAGAGGATTCGATGCGCAAGACTTTGATTCTGGCCGCCATGCTGGCCGCCGCACCTGCTGTCGCCTCGGCCGACGAGCTGAGCTACACCTATGTTGAAGCCGGCTCGGCCCAGCTGCAGATCAACAACAACGAACTGAACGACCCGAACCTGGGCGGCGCCTACCTGCGCGGTTCGTTTGATGTCGCCGAAAAGTTCAACGTATTCGGCGGCCATTCGCGCGCCAGCAAGACCTACAAACTAGGTCACGGCGAGCGTGAGAAGCTGCTGGTCGGCGTGTCCGAACTCGGCGCCGGTTTCCACATGAATCTGAGCGAGCGCGCCGACTTCACCGCCGACGCAGCTTGGCTGCGCCTTGGCTCGGAGTTCAAACTCCGCGGCGCAGGCGAAGACAATTATTCCGACAAGGACCACACCGACGCTGGTCGCGTAACCATCGGTCTGCGTGGCACCCCGTTTGCACGTACCGAAGCGTGGATCAAGGGCGGCATCGCCGATGGCAACCATATGAGCACCGAGTTTGTCGGCGTGCTGGGCGGCCAGATCAAGTTCAACAAGCATTGGGGCGTTGTTGCTGAAGGCCAGTGGCTGGGTGATCTTGCCCAGTACTCGGTCGGCGTGCGCGCCAGCTTCTGATCCGGCGATACCGGGATTAATGCAGCGGGGGCCGAGAGGCCCCCGTTTTTTTTTCGCGGTTTGCGCAACCAGACAGCGGCATCAACACCCGCCCTGCCTTGTGGGAGCGGCGTAAGCCGCGAAGCTGGCATCAATGAAACATCGTGCTGCTGGCGCGATCTGATGATGTACGTGCTTCGCGGCTTACGCCGCTCCTACAACTGCAGACCGGTTTTATTCCGGCCGCAGAAGCAGGCGCAGATCCTGCCCCAGCATGCGGGTATCCACCAACTGCAAGCGCTGCACCTGCGCCATCGCCTCGATGCCCAGGCCTGCCAACAGCGGCCGCGCACTGTCGCCCATCAGCAGCGGCGCCATGTACAGCAGCAACTCGTCCACCAATCCGGCCTTGAGCAGGGCACCACACAGGGTGGGACCGGCTTCCACGTGCACGTCATTGATGCCGCGTGCAGCCAGCACAGCCATCACTTCAGCCAGATCAAGCCGGCCATCGTCCTGCACCAGGACACCAGCAAATTCGGCACCATCCAATTCCGGTGCAAGTACCGCCGGATCATGCAGATACAAGGTGGGCGCATCGCCTTGGCGAACGCGCCTGCAGGCCAGACTGCGCAGTCGTGTGTCCAGCACCACGCGCAGCGGCGGAAGAAACTCACCTGCATCCGGTCGCGCGGTCAACAGCGGATCATCCGCCATTACCGTGGCCGCACCGGTCAGGATCGCGCCAGCGTGCGCACGCCAGTGCTGCACATCGGCGCGCGCGGCTTCACCGGTGATCCACTTTGATTCACCGCTGGCCATTGCCGTGCGCCCGTCCAGGCTGCCGGCCAGCTTCACCCGCACGAACGGGCGACCACGCTCGATGCGCGACAGGAAGCCACGATTGAGCTCACGCGCCTGCGCCGCCATCAAACCCACGTCAACGGTGATGCCGGCCTGTCGCAGCAAGGCAAAGCCGCCACCATCCACATCCGGGAAGGGATCGGCCATCGCCGCGACCACCCGGCCAACGCCAGCATCGATCAAGGCCAATGCACACGGCGGCGTGCGCCCGTAATGCGCGCAGGGCTCCAGGGTGACGTAGGCGGTCGCGCCACGGGCACGCTCACCCGCGTGTCGCAGCGCGAACACCTCGGCATGCGGGCCGCCGGCACGCTGATGCCAGCCCTCGCCCACCACCTCATCACCGTGCGCGATGACGCAGCCCACCATCGGGTTGGGCCGCGTGGTCCAGGCGGCACGTTCGGCAAGACGCAGCGCGCGGGCCATCAGCAGGTGATCGGTGGCGGTGAACTGACTCATCGGCAAAACCTCATTACGAATGCGGCACGCTGCTCATGTCGGCAACGGTCGTGGGCAAGTGTATGCGCAGCAAGCCCGGCATCACCGCTCCGGCACACTTCAGGCTTGGCACGTATCCACTGCCATCACCGTGATCGCCAGCGGCCCCAGTTGCAGCTCGGCATGCACATGCCAGCCCAGGCTCCGATACCAGCCCACCAGCGGCGCTTCGCAATACAGGTACAGCACCGGCACGGCCAGCGCCGCGGCCTGTGCGACGCAATGCGCGACCAGCGCCGCACCCACGCCTTTGCCACGCGCAGCCGGACTGACGTACAACGAGGCCAGCCATGGCGACCAGCCGCGGATCTGCTCGTGATCATCATGCAGCAGGCTCACCGAGCCCAACCAGCCATCGGCATCTTCCGCCAACCAGCTGCAGGGAATGGTGTGGCGCTGCTGCATGGCCAGCTCCGCCTCGGCCTGGGCCACGGTCCAATCGGGAAGCAGCGTGCCGAAAGCCTGTACATGGGCTTGCGCGATTGCCGGCAGCAGTTCGCGCCGGTCCTGCAGATTGATGAACTTCATCGGATTCGACTCTGGCAGCCACGACAGGGGCCGCGTACTCAATGTATTAGTGATTCACACGCTGGAACATGCCCACGCCCAGGGCATGCAGACGCGCGCCATCATCGCCCTGCTCCAACAGCAGGCCCATCGTTGCCGATTCGCACAGGCCAATCGCACAGCCATCGAACAGCACCTGGTAACCGGGGCGCAGCGGCGGTTGCAGTGGCAATCGCAGCGATTGGTCCATGCCCGGGAAGGGCAGGCGCAGGCCTGTCACGACCTGCCCCGGCGCCGGCGACGGAAAGCCATAGGTGTTCCCCTCCGGCAACCGGCCCTCGGCGGCCAGCTCGCCCTGCGCCAACTCCAGCACCACCTGTATGCCGTCGCTGGCCACACCGCTCATTGGATCAAGCAGATTCACATACAGCGGCCGGCCAGCTACGTGCGTGTCCGCCAATTGCGCCTGCAGCTCCTCACGTTCCTCCTGGCCCTTGCGATCAGCCGGGTCCGGATGCGCCTGCTCCAGGTCGGCAAGCAGCTGCGCCAGCTGTGCGCGCTCGGCCGACCTGGCTTCATGCGGGACGAGTTGTACGGTATTGGCGAGATCATCGCGCGGATGCAGCAAAAGCATGCCGTCGGCCAGCGACCATCGCCCTTTCGAACTGCGGGGCATGGGAAGCATCGCCAACGTCAACGCGTAGTTCCCGTCGCCACCCAGCTCCAGGACCGAGCCTGCATATCCGTCTTCAACGATGCGATAACGCCCTGCCAGCGCCTGTGGCGTACAGGCCTCCTCCACGCAGGGAGATGGCCCGCCCTGCGCTTGATCCAGCCCGGCAGCAGCGTCGACGGCCTGCTGCGCAGCCAATCGAGCACGCTCGGCCATATCCACGGGACTGGATCGCTCCTGGGCCTGCACGGGCAATGCCAACGACAACGCGAGCATTACCAGTCCATTGCGTGAAAACCGCCGTGCCGCTGATCGCATTGCCACTCCGGCCTCCCTTCCCTGCACACGCAGCAATCAGCGCTTGCCGTTCTTGCCTGCCCGCGCTGCTTCCGCCCGCGCATGCGCCAACAACGGCAGCTGATCCTCGTCACTGGAATGATCACGCTCCAGCTTCTCGATCTCGTCGCGGAAATCGGCCACGTCCTCGAAGCTGCGGTAGACCGAGGCGAAACGCACATAGCCCACGTGATCAAGCTTGCGCAGCTCGTCCATCACGAAACCGCCGACCTTGATCGACGGCACTTCGCGTTCGCCGCACATGCGCAGCTGGTGCACCACCGCGCGCACCGCCGCCTCGATGCGTTCTTCCGATACCGGCCGCTTCTGCAGCGCGCGGTCGAAACCCACACGCAGCTTGCGCGCATCAAAGGCTTCGCGGCCGCCGTCACTCTTGACGATGACTGGCAGCTTGAGCTCGATGGTTTCCAGCGTGCTGAAACGTTCGCCACAGGCTTCGCAGCCACGGCGGCGGCGGATGGTGGCGCCATCCTCGGAAACGCGCGAGTCGATCACGCGGGTATCGGTGTGCTGGCAGAACGGGCAATGCATGTTTCAAGCCTTGGACATCAGGCGCCGCGCATGCGACGTGGAAAACCTGTAACGCAGATACAACAAACCCCGGGCCGGGGCAAGCGCCCAACCCGGGGTGATGCGGTCAGCTCAGGGCAGAACGGGCGTCAACAACCGCTGACACCCGACGCCGGTCAGCCATAAACCGGGTACTTGCGGCACTGCTCGCTGACGGCATCACGCACGCGGGCGATGACGGCCTCATCGGCCGGCGCGTCCAGCACGTCGGCGATCCAGTTGGCCAGCGCGACGCAGTCGGCTTCCTGGTAACCGCGGGTGGTGATGGCCGGGGTGCCCAGGCGCAGGCCCGAGGTCACGAACGGCGAACGCGGGTCATTCGGCACCGAGTTCTTGTTGACGGTGATGTGGGCCTTGCCCAGCGCGGCTTCCGCGTCCTTGCCGGACACGTCCTTGCCGATCATGTCGACCAGCATCAGGTGGTTCTGGGTGCCACCGGAGACGATCTTGTAGCCACGCGCGATCAGCGTGGTCGCCATAGCCTGGGCGTTCTTCACCACCTGCTGCTGGTAGGCCTTGAATTCCGGCTCCAGCGCTTCCTTGAAGGCCACGGCCTTGGCGGCGATGACGTGCATCAGCGGACCGCCCTGGATGCCCGGGAACACGATCGACTGCAGCTTCTTCTCGATTTCCTCGCCAGCGCCCTTGGCAATGATGATGCCGCCACGCGGACCGCGCAGGGTCTTGTGGGTGGTGGAGGTGACCACGTGCGCGTGTTCGATCGGGTTCGGGTAGACGCCGGCAGCGACCAGACCGGCGACGTGCGCCATGTCCACGAACAGGTAGGCACCGACCTTGTCGGCGATGGCGCGGAAGCGCGCCCAGTCGATGACCTGCGAATAGGCGGAGAAACCAGCCACCACCATCTTCGGCTTGTGCTCCAGTGCCAGGCGCTCGACTTCGTCATAGTCGATCAGGCCGGCTTCGTTCACGCCGTACTGGATCGCATTGAAGATCTTGCCCGAGGCATTGACCTTGGCGCCGTGAGTCAGGTGACCACCATGGGCCAGGCTCATGCCCAGGATGGTGTCGCCCGGCTGCAGCAGCGCGAAGTAGACAGCCTGGTTGGCCTGCGAGCCGCTGTGCGGCTGCACATTGGCGTAGTCGGCGCCGAACAGCTGCTTCAGGCGGTCGATGGCCAGCTTCTCGGCGATGTCCACGTACTCGCAGCCACCGTAGTAGCGCTTGCCCGGGTAACCCTCGGCGTACTTGTTGGTCAGCTGGCTGCCCTGCGCTTCCATCACCATCGGGCTGGCGTAGTTCTCGCTGGCAATCAGCTCGACATGGTCTTCCTGACGCTGGCACTCATCGGCAATGGCCTTGGCCAACTCGGGATCGTAGGACTCGATACGGGCTTCACGCGGGAACATCACAGCTCCTGGAACTGGGCGAGGGAGCTGTCGATTGTAGCCCGTTCCAGCCGCCTGACCGCCTGTTCATCCGGCTGCAGCGACGTTGGGCAGCACCGCCCTTCAGTGTGATGTGCATCACAAATAGGGCCAGTTACCTGATTTCGGTGATCGTCTCACCGCGATTCCTACGGTTAACAGAGTAGGTCCGTGGCCTCTCTGGCCCCGTGCCCTCCAGTTGAAACGCAAGGACCACCCCGCTGATGCACCGCTCTGACCCATCCCCCCGCCCACTCCGCTCCCTGCGCGCCAGCGCGGCCCTGCTTGTCACGGCGCTGGTCCTTGGCCAACCAGCCGCCGCCGTGGCCGCCGATCCCGGTGCAGCACCTGCCAACAGCGTACTGGTTGCGAGAATCACGGTGGAAGGGGTTGGCGAACATCCGGCCAATGGCATCAGCCGCAGCGCGGTGGAGACCATGGCCAACCAGGCCTTGCAGGACATCAGCCCGACGCTGCCGGCGGCGCTCAGCTTCGCGCAGATCGAGCAGATCACCGCCCGCATCACCCAGACCTACCGCGATGCGGGCTTTCTGGTATCGGTGGCCTATATCCCGCCGCAGCAGATCGGTGACAGCCAGACCCTGACCTTGAAGGTCATGGAAGGCCGGGTTGGGCGGGTACTGGTGCAGGGCAGCCGCCGCTACCGCGACGACCAGCTCAGCGCCAGCAGCCTGGGGCTGATCGGCCGCCCCCTGCGCAGGCCCGAGTTGGAACGCGCCCTGTTGTATGCCCGTGACCTGCCCGGCGTATCGGTCAGCTCGGTGCTGCAACCCGGCCTCGAGCCCGGCGACACCGACATCGTGCTGGTCGCCGAGGACAGCGCCCATCCCTACGAGATCACTGCCGGGCTGAGCAACCACGGCACCGACAGCACCGGCAAATACCGCGCCGAACTGGGCGTCAGCGCCTTCAACGCACTGGGTGCGGGCGATGTGCTTGCTGCCAGCCTGGGCTACGGACTGGACCCGGCCGACAGCTGGCAGGCCGCGCTGTCGCTGAGCATCCCCTCGTCCAGCATCGATGGCCTCAGCGCCACCGTCGGCGCCAGCCGCAGCGAAATGGAGATCAACAACGGGCCGCTCGCGGCCATGCAGCTGACCGGCCCCACCACCTTGTTCTATGCAGGCAGTGACTGGAAGTTCATCCAGCGCAGCAATCTGCAGGTACAGGCTTCGGCACGTTGGGTGCACGAACAGTCAACGCTGGACGCCTTGGGCATGCAGTTGTCGCGGCATACCTTTGATGTGATCGACGCTGGACTGAGCCTGCGCCATACCGACCAGCGCTGGCGCGGCATCAACCTGGCACAGGTGTCGGTCCGCAAGTCGATCAACGATGAATCACCGGCATTGAACTGGCTGTATCCCTCGCACACCGCCTATTTCTGGATCGTGCGCGCCAACCTGGTCCGCCTGCAGGCGCTGCCGGGCAACCAGCGGATGCTGCTGCGCGGCAGCGCCCAGTTCACCGACGATGCGCTTACCCCGCTGGAACAGTTCAGCATCGGCGGCCCCACCAGCGTGCGCGCCTACCCACTGTCCAGCGCGCTGGATGATCGCGGCGTGCAGGCCACTTTCGAGTACCAGCTCAGTGCCCCGGGCTTCGCCGATGCGCCTTCGCCGTTCGATGGACGACGGTGGGGCGACCTGTTCGAGGTGAACCTGTTCTATGACTGGGGACGCAGTTCACCGGCCGCTGCCAACCGACGCCGGGGTGCGCTGCCAGCCACCTTGGAAGGCGCTGGCCTTGGCATGCGCCTGCGCCTGCCTTGGAAACCCGAGTTGCGGCTTGACGTGAGTGCGGCCAAACCCACCGGCAGCTACATCGGCAGCGATCAACGCAGCACCCAGTACTGGGCGCGCATCAGCAGCACGTTCTAAGGACATCGACATGAACCGCATCTACCGCCTTGTCTTCAATGCCGCACTCGGCCAGGTCCAGGTCGCTGCTGAATTCGCCAACACGCCGCAGCGCGCCGTGACGCGCAGCGCACGTGCCGGCCGACTGCGGCCCTCGCTGCTGGCTGCAGCGGTGTTCGTTGCCATGATCCCGGCCACGCAGGCAGCCGACCTGCCGACCGGCTTCGCACCGGTGCAGGGCAGCGCCACCATGAGCCAGAACGGGAACACGATGACCATCAGCCAGAACGGCAAGGTCTCGTTGATCAACTGGTCCAGCTTCGACATCGCCTCGGGCAGCTCGGTCACCTTCGAGATGCCGGGTACCGCAGCCGGGTCCATCAACATCATCTCCGGCGCTGCCTCGCAGATCAGTGGTTCGTTGTCCTCGCTGGGCAACGTCATCCTGGTCAACACCAACGGCATGGTGTTCAGCGGCACCAGTTCGGTGAACGTCGGTGGCCTGCTGGCTACGTCGCTGTCGCCCAACACCGCCGCCCTGGATCTGAGTGGATCGGGCGACCTGCCCATGAGCTGGACCTTCACCGGGTCCGGACAGCCCGCCCCCATCGTCAACCGTGGCACCCTCATCGCCGCTACCGGTGGTGTCAGCCTGATCGGCGGCGCCATCCAGAACACCGGCGTCATCAACGCCGCAGGCAACGCCAGTCTGATCGTCGGCAGCAAGGTCAACTCCTTGCTCGTGCAGTCCTCCGCTCCCAGCCTGACCCAGCCGGGTACCTGGAGCCACACCATCACCAGCTCCGCCGGCACCGCCAGCGCCAGCGCCGCGGCCATCAGCCATACCGGGACCATCTCGGGCGCATCGGTGGACATGCAGGCGAGGATGCAGGCAGAGGTCGTCAGCTACGGCATCAACAGCTCCGGTGTCGTGCAGGCACAGGGCATCGACGGTGGCAGCCTGGTGTTCAGCACGAACGAGGCGGCCTACGTCGATTTCGGTACGTCCACCACCGCCAGGTCGATCTCGATGACCAGCACCGCGGGCACGCTGACCACGCGGGGAACCGCCAATGCCGATGCCATCGTGATGTCCACCTCCGGTGCACTGCAGTTGGGCGGGACGCTCAACAGCGGCTACATCTCCCTGGCAGGGGGAAGCATCACCCAGCAGGTCGGGGCGACCGTCGGTGCCCTGAAGGGAGCGGTCCACCTGGACGTCACCGGCAACGCCATGCTCACCAGCAACAGCAACGCCATTACCTGGTTGGACGGCACCGTGGGCCAGAACCTGCAGCTCACCTCCACCACCTCCGTGAGGCAGGCTGGCGCGTTGCAGGTGGGCGGAACCAGCACGCTTGTCGGCCTGGCGGGCAGCAACGGCAGCCTGGCCGGGTTCACCTTCAGCAACGGTGAGAACCGCTTCGGCGACACCATCAGTGGCAGTGGCGGGGCGGTGGTACTCGGCAGCAGCGAAGCACTTCGGCTGGGCGCGTTCAATGTAGGCAGCCTGGCGGCCACCGGCAGCGCGGTCACACTGGCCGGCAACGTGGCCAGCAGCGGTGGCCAGGCCTACACCGGCCCGACGACGCTGGGCAGCAACGTGGTGCTGTCCAGTGCGTCGGGCGGGGCGGTGTCCTTCAGCGGTACCGTGGACGGCGCGCATGCGCTGACGGTCAACACCGCGGGCACCAAGACCTTCGGCGGCGCAGTGGGCGGCGCGACGGCGCTGTCTTCGCTGGCGACCTTGGGCGGGGGCAGCACCACGCTCAACGGCAACGTCACCACCAGCGGTGCCATCGGCCTGTCGGGCAACGTCAGGCTGGGCGCCGACGTGGCGATCACCAGCAGCGGTAACCAGACCATCAGCCTGGCAGGTACCGTCGACAGTGATGGCACGGCACGGGCGCTCACGCTTGATACCGATGGGTTCGCCATCCTGGGCGGCCGCGTGGGCGGCAGCAGCGTGCTGGCCAGCCTCACCCGCACCGGCACGGGTGCCACCCAGCTGGGCGGCAGCATTTCCACCGTGGGCAACATCGACCTGCAGGGCGCGCTCAACGCGACCGGCGCGGCGACGCTGGCCAGCAGCAGCGGTGACATCCACGTGGGGGGGCCCATCCAATCGACGGATGCACTGGGCCTGCGGGGTGGCGACATCGTCGTGGATGGCGCCATCGCCGCCAGCAGCGTGGCGATCAACGGCGGCACGTTCGACGGTGCCGGCATCAACAGCAGCGGTGCGCTGACTGTCACGCTGAGTGAGGGGGGGCTGGTGCAGGGCGGTCGCTACACCGCAGGTGGGGCGGCCACGTTCGATGTTGCCGGCGACATCACCCTGGACAACCCGCAGAATCAGTTCGGCGGCAGCGTGGCCCTGAAGGGCGGCACGGTGAGGCTGTCCAGCCAGGGCAACCTGAGCCTGGGCGACGTGGATGCACAGGCGCTGGCGATCAGTAGCGGCGGCAGCATTTCCCAGAGCACGGCCACCGCCATCAAGGTCGACACCACCAGCAGTTTCACCGCCACCAACGGCATCACGCTGGGCCGGGGCGGCAACGTGTTCGGCGGGGCGGTCACGCTGCAGGCCGGCGGCGCGGCCCAGGTCGTTGCCGATGGCACGCTGCGCTTCGGCAGCGTCGATGTCGGTTCGCTGTCTGCCAGCGGCACCACGCTTTACCTGCCGCAGAACCTCGTCACACAGGGCGCGCAGTCCTGGTCCGGCGCGCTGCTGCTCGAGGGGGATACCAGCCTCAGCAGCACCCTCGGTGGGCTGTCGTTCTACGGCACCCTGAATGGACCGCACGCGCTGAGCCTCGATGCTGCGGCCGGCACCGTGCACCTTGGGGCGATCAGCACCATCGGGTCCCTGTCGTCCATCACCGCAGCGGAAACCCAGCTGGCGGCCGACATCACCACGGAAGGCAATCTCGACCTGGGCCACAGCCGCGTGCAGGGCGATGTGGCGCTGACCAGCACGGCTGGCTCGGTCAGGATCAACGGGCCGCTCAACGGCACCACCGACAATGGCGATACCCTGGCCATCACCGCGGCCGACAACGTGGCCCTGCAGGGCGCTACGGGGGGCGTCATGCGTCTGCATGACCTGTCCCTGTCCGGTCATGCGATATCCACCGCCGCACTGAATATCGACAACAACCTGTCCATCGACAGCGTCACCAGCCTCACCCAGTCGGCGCGCTACTACGTGGGTGGAAACGCGGATTTCACCTCGCTGGGTAACATCACCCTGCAGAACACCGCCAACCAGTTCATGGGGGATGTGGCGCTGAGCGGCAATGCCGTCCAGATCAGCGGCCTCGGCGCGCTCACCCTATCCGGCGTAGACGCAACGACACTGCAGGCAAGCGCCGGAGCCCTGCTCACCCTGCGTGATGCCACCATGGCGCAGTCCACGGCCTTGACCGGCGAAGCGGTGAGGCTGGATAGCGTGGCACTGGGCCAGACCAGCACGGTTACCGCCACGGGCGGCAACATCAGCCAGACCGGTGCCGTCGGCGTCGACAGTGCCAGCACCTGGACCGCAACGGGCGACATTGTGCTGGGCGATGGCACCAACCAGTTCGGAGGCGCGGTCAGCGCCGCAGGCAGCAACATCACCCTCAGTGCCGACAGCGCACTGAATCTTGGCTCCGTCACGACGGCGGGCGTAGCCCAGCTCAGCGGTCGCGGCGTGCACCTGGGTTCCGTGCAGGTGAACAGCCTGCAGGTGCAGAGCAGCGCCGGCATCACCCAGGGCAATGCGCTGGCGATGACGGGTACGGCCGGATTCAACGCCACGGGTGATGTGGTGCTGGACAACGTGGACAACACATTCGCTGCCGGCGTGCAGTTGTCGGGCCGTGACATCCGCATCGACAGCGCCGGTGGGCTCACCCTGGCCGGGGTGAACGCCACAGGCGACCTGGGCGCCACGGCGCACGCAGGCAACCTGCTGCAGAGCGCTGTGGTAAGCGTGCAGGGACGCAGCGACCTGGCGGCCAGTGGCAACGTGCAGCTGGACAACCCGGGCAACACGTTCGATGGCGCGATTGCGGCCGAGGGCCAGTCCATCCTGCTCAAGGCAGACGGCGACCTGGATGTGGAAAGCCTGCGCAACGGCAGCAACGGTGCCGTGCAGCTGGTGGCCACCGGGGATATCGACCTGGGAGGCACGGCAGTCAACACCGGCACCAACCTGCTGAGCCTGCTGTCCAGTGCTGGACAGGTGCGCACGGCCACCGCGCTCACTGGCAGCCAAGTGTCGATCACCGGCGCGGAGGGCATCCGCATCGGCGGCGACATCACCGCCAACAGCCTGTGGCTGGTCTCCTCCCGCAACAATGTCGAACAGCAGGCCGGCCGCATCCAGTCGGGCACCACGCTGATGGGCGCCGGACAGGGCGACCTGCTGCTGGAGAACACCAGCAACCGGTTCACCGGCGTGACCACCCTGTCCGGGCGGGATGTGCGGGTGGCGGCGGGCGACCTCACACTGGGCATGGTGGCGGCCAGCCGCGACCTGCACCTGGTCAGCAGCGGCAGCATCCAGCAGCAGGCACAGATGTCCGTTGGCGGCGCGGCCGACCTGCGCGCCGCCGGTAACATCACCCTGCGGCACATCAACAACCGCTTCGAGGGCGATGTGGCCCTGCAGGCCGCACAGGCCAGCCTCTACGCCGAACAGGGACTGTCCCTGGCGCAGGTGGACGTGGACGGACTGCAGGCCACCACGCTGGGCCTGCTGTCGCTGCGCGATGCGCAGGTGACAGACCTGGCCGATCTGGATGGTGCCTCGCTGGCACTGGCACGTGCAGACGTGGGCAGGCTCGATGCCACTGCCTTCGCCGGTGGCATCACCCAGAGCGATACCGTCACCCTGGGCGATGGCAGTGAACTCAGGGCCACCGGCAACGTGATGCTCGGCCATGCGGGCAACCACCTTGGCAGCGGCCTGCAGGTGCACGGCGCCGATGTGGTCCTGTCCACGCTGGGCGTGCTCGACCAGGCCGATGTGCAGGCCAGTGGCCTGGCGCGGCTGTCTGGTGGGGGGGTACGGTTGGGCACCGTGTCGGCCGGCAGTCTGCAGGTGGACAGCCAGGGCGACATCGACCAGGTCGTGGCCCTGCAGGTGTCCGGCGACAGCAGGTTCAACGCCAGCGGCGACATCCGCCTGGGACATGCCGGGAACCAGTTCGCAGGCGGCGTGCAGCTTGCCGGCCACGATGTGCGCGTTGAAAGCGCCGGCCACCTGCGCCTGGATGGCGTCACCGCAGACGGCGATTTGTTCGCCGTGGCCCACGGCGGCGGCATCGGCCAGACCGCCAGCGTGGAAGTGGGCGGGCGCAGCGACCTGACCGCACGCGATGACATCGTCCTGCAGCAGGCCGGCAACACCTTCGGTGGCGCCGTGGCGTTGGAGGCCTCGGCCATCCGCCTGGCTGCAGACAGCAACCTCGAGGTTGACGGGCTGCGCACCCGCAACGGGGGCACCGCGCAGCTCGAGGCCGACGGCAACCTGACCCTGTCCGGCGACGCCATCGATCTGGCAGGTGGCTCGCTGCTGGCCACTGCCATCGGCGGCGAGCTGCGCACCCGCACCGCCCTCGCCGGCGCTGCCGTGGTGCTGCAGGGCCGCGACGGCGTGGCGGTAGGCGCCGATATCACCAGCGGGCAGGTGATATTGGCCAGCGATAGGGGCAATGTGGTGCAGGTAGCCGGGCGCATCCTCGCCAATGGCGCCAGCGCACTGGTAAGCAACAGCGGCAATATCGCGATCGAAAATGCCGACAACCGCTTCAACGACACCCTGCTGCTGATCGGCGAGGATATCCGCGTGGCCGCCGGCGACCTGCAGCTGGCCGGCGTGCAGGCCAGCGGTGATCTGTCGCTGACCAGCAGCGGCAACATCGTGCAGACCGCGCAGATGATGGTGGATGGCACGTCGCGCTTCGCGGCCGACGGCGACATCACCTTGCAACATGCAGATAACCACTTGGATGGCCACGTGCAGATCGACGGCCGCGATGTACAGATCTACGCCGATGCCGGGTTGAATCTGCAGGCCGTCAACGCCCGAAACTTGGATGCACACGCGGGCACTTCGCTTGTCCTCGACAACGCCATCGTGAGTGGCGACGCCACTGTGCAGGGCCAGGAACTACTGCTTGGGGATAGCCGCATCGGCGGCAACCTGATCGCAACCTCGCTGAGCACCATCCAACAAACCGCAGCACTGCGGATTACCGGCACCAGCCAGTTCCAGGCCAACGGCGACATCCAACTTACTCAGGCAGGCAACCACTTTGGTGGGCGGGTGGATATCAATGCCGCCTCGGCACAACTCGCCAGCGCCGACAACATGCAGCTGGGCAATATCACCACGACCGGCAATCTGCAGGTGGGTGCGGATGCAGGGCTGCGCCTGGACGGGCAGATACGCGCGGCAAATGTGGACCTGGCCACCGCCGGCGTTTTCGACAATCGTGTCGGCAGCAACGCCATCAGCTTGAGCGGACCGGGGCGCTGGCAGGTCTACCTGGCATCCCCCTTCCAGAATCATGCATTCGGCGGCCTCGACAGCGGCAATACCGCGCTGTGGAACAGCGCTGCCTTTACACGTGCGGCGGGCTCCGACAACAGGTACCTGTTCGCCTTGCAGCCGACACTGACGGTCACGGCAAACACGCTGCGCAAGGTCTATGGCGACAGCATCGATCCAGGCAATGCCTTTTCCATCACGGGCACCATGGCAGGTGTCACCGGCGCCTACCTGGCCGACAACGTCGCCGACCTGATAACCGGCAACCCACTGCTGACCTCTGCGGGCGCGTCAGCCAATGCTGGGGTAGCGGCGACACCGTATGCCCTTGATGTCTCTGCGGGAACACTTGACACAGGGGCGAGCGGATATGCCCTTTCCTTCGTGCAAGGCGAGCTATGGGTTGACCCCAAGGCATTGACCATCACTGCCAACAACGGTGGCAAAACCTATGGGCAGAGCGGTGGCTTCGCCGGCTTCACCAGCAATGGCCTGGTCAACGGTGACAGCGTGTCCTCGGTCGACCTGCACAGCAATGGCTCCGCTGCCACCGCCAATGTCGGCGACTACACCATCACCGCCAGCAATGCCGACGGCACCGGCCTGTCCAACTACGACATCACCTATGTCGACGGCACCTTGTCCATCGGCAAGGCCGGCTTGACCATCACTGCCAACAGCGGTGGCAAGACCTACGGGCAGACAGGTGGCTTGGCTGGCTTCAGCAGCAATGGACTGGTCAACGGTGACAGCGTGTCCTCAGTCGACCTGCACAGCAATGGCTCCGCTGCCACCGCCAATGTCGGCGACTACACCATCACCGCCAGCAATGCCGACGGCACCGGCCTGTCCAACTACGACATCACCTATGTCGACGGCACCTTGTCCATCGGCAAGGCCGGCTTGACCATCACTGCCAACAACGGTGGCAAGACCTACGGGCAGACAGGTGGCTTGGCCGGCTTCAGCAGCAATGGACTGGTCAACGGTGACAGCGTGTCCTCAGTCGACCTGCACAGCAATGGCTCCGCTGCCACCGCCAATGTCGGTGACTACACCATCACCGCCAGCAATGCCGACGGTACCGGACTGTCCAACTACGACATCACCTATGTCGATGGCAACCTGAAGATCGGCAAGGCTGGGCTGACCATCACCGCCAACAACGGCGGCAAGACCTACGGGCAGAGCGGCGGCCTCAATGGCTTCAGCAGCACCGGGCTGGTCAACGGTGACAGCGTGTCCTCGGTCGACTTGGGCAGCAACGGCTCCGCCGCCACCGCCAATGTCGGTGACTACACCATCACCGCCAGCAATGCCGACGGTACCGGCCTGTCCAACTACGACATCACCTATGTCGACGGCACCCTGAAAATCGGCAAGGCCGGGCTGACCATCACCGCAAACAACGGCGGCAAGACCTATGGGCAGACCGGTGGCTTCGCAGGCTTCACGAGCAATGGTCTGCTCAACGGCGACGTCGTTTCCTCGGTCGACCTGGACAGCAATGGCTCCGCCGCTACCGCCAATGTCGGTGGCTACACCATCACCGCCAGCAATGCCGACGGTACCGGCCTGTCCAACTACAACGTCACCTATGTCGACGGCAATCTGGCTGTGGGCAAGGCAGAACTCACCATCACCGCAAC